>JAFADT010000947.1 GCA_023424585.1 Pseudomonadota bacterium | reverse complement strand
CGGACGGGGGCACGCGGCTGGAGCTGCGCCAGGGCCCGTTCGCGGACGACGCGGCCCGGGACGCGCACCGCGCCTACTGGGAGGCGTGCCTGGGGCGGCTGTCGCGCGTGGTGGCGGGCGAGGCGGTGCCGTGCTTCGAGGAGCTCTGGGAGGAGTCGCGCGGCTACGTGGGGCCGCTGGCGGTGGCCGCCTACGCGGTGCTGGCGGGCCTGCGCGAGGCGGGCGCGCCGAGGGAGACGGTGGCCCAGGTGGAGGACGTGCTCTACACGCACCTGTCGCGGCTGCGCGAGGACACCGCGGCCGTGCTGGGCGCGGTGCTCCAGTCGCGCGTCGAGGGCGACGCGAGCTGACGGCGCTCAGGAGGCCAGGGCCTGCGGCGGCGGCGAGGCCTGGGCGTCCTCCGCCGGGACGTGGGCCTCCGCGTCCTTGGCCTTGGCGATGCGCTCGTCCAGCTCCGCGGTGAGGTGCTCGAAGACCTCCTTGTTGAGCGTGCCCTGCTGGTAGGCGTTGAAGAGGGCGGCCTTCTCCACGATGAGGACGCGGCGGATGGCCTCCTGCTCCTCCTCTTCGTGGAAGCGGTTGGACTGCTGCTTGAGCGTGGTGAGCTCCTGCTCCACCGCCTGCGCCTTCTGCTGGTAGTCCCGCTCCAGCGGCTCCAGCACGTCCACCGGGATCTCCCGCGCGCGGCGCATGGCCTCCAGGGACGCGAGCGCCGCGTGGATGGCGCCCAGCTTGCCGCGGGCCAGCTCGTACTGCTCCTGGTAGACGTCCTTCTGGCCGGTGATGCCCATCCACTTGAGGAGGGGCGCCATGGTGAGCCCCTGGAAGATGATGGACAGCACCACCACGCCGAACGTCATGTTCACCAGCAGCTCGCGGTGGGCGAAGTCGTTCGGGAGGCCGAGCACCAGCACCATGGACACCGCGCCGCGCAGGCCGCTCCAGGTGAGCACCGCGCTCCACTTCCACGGCAGCTTCTCCGACGTGAACCGCAGCAGGCCGGACACGCCATAGACGACCACCGCGCGGCCCAGCACCACCGCTCCGTACGCCAGCAGGATGGGCAGCCACGACTGGAGCAGCGACGTCAGCTGCACCTCCAGGCCGATGAGCAGGAACACCACCGAGTTGAGCGCGAACGCCAGGTACTCCCAGAAGCTCTCCACCGCGATGCGCGTGGTGGGCCCCATGCCCAGGCGCGCCGCCCAGTTGCCGCACAGCAGGCCCGCCACCACCACCGCGATGACGCCCGAGTAGTGGAAGTGCTCCGCCACCACGAAGGACCCGTACGCGGCGATGACCGTGAGGGTGATCTCCACCATGGCGTCCTCCACGCGGAGGATGACCTTGGACGCCGCCCAGCTCACCGCCCCGCCGATGACGGCGCCCATGCCCGCCACCTTGATGAAGTCCAGCACCGCGCCGCCCACGGTGAAGGACTGGCCGCCGGCCACGCCCAGCACCAGCGTGAAGAGCACCACGGAGGTGCCGTCATTGAGCAGGCTCTCGCCCTCCACCAGGATGGCCAGCCGCTTGGGCGCGCCCAGCGCCTTGAACAGGCCCACCACCGCGATGGGGTCCGTGGACACGATGAGCGACGCGAACACCATCGCGTGGATGAGGCCGAAGCCCTCCAGCAGGTTCATCCCCCGCATCGCCGGGGACAGCAGCAGCGCCGTGAGCGCCATGGACGCCACCACGCCCGGGATGGCCATGGAGGTGATGGCCAGCTTGTTCTTCATGAACTTGCGGAAGTCCACGTGGAACGCCGCCTCGAATAGCAGGCCCGGCAGGATGACCGCGAACAGCAGCTCCTTCGTCAGGTGCGGAGGTTCGAAGGCATGCACGATGCCCAGGCCCAGCCCCGCCAGAACCAACGCCACCGTGTACGGAAACTTGAAGTAGCGCGCCGCGATCGCCACCGCCGTCGCGATGGAGAACAGCAACACGAAGGCCAACTCGAAGTGCATGAATCCCCAGCCCGTTCGTGCTCGAAAGGGGGGAGGATGCCATGCGCACGGGGCGGTGGGGCAACCCCCTTTCGAGTGGAAATGAGAGGGGACGTGCAGGCGTGGCATTTTGCCAGACTGCTTTCTCAAGGCTGGAGAGGGATCAGCGCGAGGGCCCGCGCCGGATGAAATGAACATCCACTGTGGAGCGGCGGACGGCCGGGCTTCGGGCGGGCGGAGGAGGGGGCTGGATGCATTGTGGGCCCCCGGGCTGGCGGCTAGAAGCGGGGGGATGATGGACCTCTTCCTCATGTCGCCCCCGGGCCGGGGCTGGGCGCTGCGAGGCCGCTCGAACTTCCGCAGCCGGGAGGCCGCTCCGGCGGATGCGCGCGGCGCGCGGCGGGAGTGGCTGGCGCTCGCCCGCCACATCGAGTCGCGGGGCGGCACGGTGGTGGCGCTGCCCTCACCGTCGGACGCGCTGACGGGCATGCCCTACGCGGCCGAGTGCGGCCAGGTGGTGGCGCGCGAGGGCCAGGCGCCGCTGTTCCTCCTGCCCAGGATGCTGAGCGCGCATCGCTTCACGGAGCGCGACCACTGGGCGCCGCTGGCCCGGCGCCTGGGGATGGAGGTCGTCGACCCGGGCGTGGGCATCTGGGAGGCGCACGGCGACGTGGCCACGTTCGACGGCGTGACGCTGCTGTCCTGGGGCGGGCGCACCACGCTCGACGGCCTGGAGGCGGCCCAGCGGTTCTTCCCCGGCGAGGTGCTGCGCGTGCAGGTGCGCGAGCCCGCGTTCCACGGGAACATGGCGGTGCTGCCCCTGCCGGCGGTGGACCGGCTGGTGGTGTGCCCGGACGTGATGGCGCCGGAGTCGGTGGCGCTCCTGGAGCAGCGCTTCGGCGCGCACCGGCTGGCGCGGGTGACGGAGGCGGACATCCGCCGCTACGCGACGAACGGGCTGCCGCTGGGCAGGGACCTGCTCGCGCCCACGGTGATGCCCCCGCACGTGGTGGCGCTGTTCGAGCGCCTGGGCATGCGCGTGGTGTCCATGCCCATGCCGGAGCTGACGGAGAAGGGCGGCGGCTCGTCGCGCTGCCTCGTGTCGCGCGCGTCGGTGGAGGCCTCGCGCGTCACGCTTCCGCCCGAGTACCGGCTGGACGTCGTGGCGAAGGACCTGGAAGCCGATGGCGGGTGAGCTCGCGTCGCTGGCGCGGGCGTTCTTCGCCGCGACCCCGGAGCTGTCGTTGCAGGCGCTGGGCTCCGGCGTGCATGTCCCGTCGCTGGACCTGGCGCCCTATGGCATCCCGGTGACGCACCTGCTGGCGGAGCACGACGCGGAGCTCGCGCGGCAGTACCTCACGCTCAACCAGCTGGCGTTCGGCGGCCTCGGCGTGCCGCGCTGGGTGCTGTCGGACCTGTACCTGATGCCCGGCGCCATCGGGCTCTTGCGCTGTCCCGCGCGGCTGCTGAAGGCGCCCGCGCGCGAGCGGCTGCTGCTGGCGGACGAGGAGTCCGCCATCGGCGCGGCCTGCTACGTGGCGCCGTCGCTGACGCCGGGGCTGTTCGTGGGCGTGTCGCTGTTCAGCTTCCTGCCGGGGCGGGGCGCGTCCGCGTGGGTGAAGCTGCTCACGCTGGGCATGGTGCGCGCGAAGCGGCTGCGCGGCGTCACCCAGTGGGACAACCCCGCCGTGCGCGTGCACTCGCGGCTGGGGCCCATGCGGCTGGTGGGGCGCGCCCCCGGCGGGCACGACTACGACGAGCGCACCTTCGTCTACGAGACGGACCTGAGCGACGAGGCCCGCGTGGCCCGGGCGATGGTCCGGGGCGACTCTCCGGCGCCCGCCACTCGCATCCCCGTCACGGACCTGCTGTCCCTGGGCGCGCTGCTGGACCGCGCGGAGCGGGGCGCCCGGCTGGAGCTGGCGCCTCCGGGGCAGGATGACGGCCACGTGCTGGTGCGCGAGCTGCCGCCGGGCTGAGGCTCAGGGCGCGGGGGCGTGCGGGAACTCGTCGTCCTGCTCCAGGGCCTTGCGCAGGGCGCTGGCGCCGTCCTTGAGGATGGGCGCGCCGTGCGCGAAGCAGACGGTCTGGATGGGCAGGTGGTCCAGGATGCGCTGGATGCTGGTGCGCGTGCGCAGCGGCTCGTCCTGGTACTCGCCGGGGACGAAGGTGGGCGTGCGCCGGCCCTCGTGTGACAGCAGGTCGGAGATGAACACGACCGCGTGCGGGCTCTTCTGGAGCCAGAGCGTGTACATGGCCTCCGTGGGCCCCGGCGTCTGGAAGGTGTTGAGGCCGCCCGGCAGCGTGGTGCCGTTCACGTACTCGAAGTCCGGCTGCTCCTCCAGGCCCTGCGCGCCCTCCGGCGCCCAGACGGGCACGCCGAACAGCTTGCGCATGCGCCACGCGGAGCGCTGGTGGTTGCCGGCGGTGAGCACGATGGCGTCGATGTCGCCCAGCTTGCGCAGGGCCTTCTCGTCGATGGGCAGCGGGTCGATGAGGG
Source organism: Pseudomonadota bacterium (assembly GCA_023424585.1). GTDB lineage: Bacteria > Myxococcota > Myxococcia > Myxococcales > Myxococcaceae > Corallococcus. Next base: position 1,313 of record JAFADT010000947.1, on the reverse strand, counting down.
TGACGGTGCCGTCGTCGTCCACCACCGCGTAGGCGTCGCTGCGGATGCCGCCGAGCCGGTCGTCGGAGACGGTCCAGTGGTGCACGCCGGGGACGATCTCTTCCGTCTTCTTCGCCTGGGCCTTGGGCTCGCTCATGGGGACAAAGCTAGGCACCTGTCCCCGGATGACAGGGGGGCGCGCTCCGCCGCCCGCCTGCCCCTCCAGCGGGCCCTCCCGCCCCCTTCGCATCCCTCCCGCCGCGCGCACCTTTGTCATCGGACGGAGGAGAGACCCGATGCGCGCGATGACCCGCGAGCCGCGACCGCTCGTGCTGTTCGATGGAGACTGCGGCTTCTGCAGGCGCTGGGTGGCGCGCTGGCGCCAGGACACCGGGGGCCGCGTGCGCTTCGCGCGCGAAAGCGGCTGGCTGCTCAAGCTCCTGGGCATCCCGAAGAGGGACATGCGGCGGGCGATGCAGCTCGTGGAGCCGTCGGGGCGCCGCTCGGCCGGCGCGGAGGCCGTCTTCCGCATGCTCGCCTGGTCGCCTCGCTGGAGCACGCGGCTGGCCGCGCGGCTGGGCCTGGCGCCCGGCGTCCGGCAGGTGGCGGACGTGGTGTATTCGGTCATCGCGCGCCACCGTCGGCGCGCGTCGCGGTGGGACACGTGGTTGTTCAGCCGCGTGACGGAGCCCGCGGAGCACCGGCTGGTGCGCTGGGCCTTCCTGCGGCTGCTGGGCGGCACGTTCCTCATCGCCTTCACGTCGCTGGGCAGGCAGGTGCTGGGGCTCTACGGCGCGAAGGGCATCCGCCCCATCCGCGACGTGGCGCAGTCCGAGCGCCATGCCGCGCAGGGCCGCTGGCGCCGCCCCTCCGTGTTCTGGAGGGACGCGTCGGACGCGGCGCTGGTGCGCGGCTGCCGCGTGGGGCAGGCCCTGTCGCTGGCGCTGCTCCTCAACGTGGCCCCTCGCCTGAGCGCGGGCGCGCTGTGGGGCCTGTACCTGTCCTACGTGTCGCTGGGCCGCGAGTTCCTGTCGTTCCAGTGGGACGTGCTGCTCCTGGAGATGGGGCTGCTGGGCGCGCTCACCGCGCCGGGCGGCGTGCGGCCCGGGCTGGGGGAGCGGGACATGTCCGCGCTGGACGTGGGGCTCTTCCGGATGCTCGTGTTCCGGCTCTACTTCGGCTCCGGCATCAGCAAGCTCCACTCGGGGGACCGGACGTGGCGCGAGCTGAGCGCGTGCGACGTGTACTTCGAGACCGCGCCCCTGCCCACGCGCGGCGGCTGGGCCGCGCACCAGCTCCCGCGCGCGGTGCGCCACGCGGGCACGGCGGCGGTG
>JAFADT010000880.1 GCA_023424585.1 Pseudomonadota bacterium | reverse complement strand
CGGGCCTGCTCTGGGCCGCGCACCAGCTGGGCTTCGCCGACGTCCAGTGGGTCCACGCGCCGGCCTCCTACGAGCTGCACGGCGCGGCCGCGGAGGGCGTGCGCGCCATCACCCGCCAGCTGTGGGTCGCGGGCTCGCTCCTGGCCGCGGCGGTGTCCGTGCGCGCCGCCTGGCGCAGGCCCCCGGTGCACATGGAGGACGCGGCCCGGCTGGCGCTGGTGCCGCTCGTGGCCTTCGTCATCCTCAACCCGGTGCTGAGCCCGCAGTACCTCATCTGGCTCACCGGGGCCGCCGCGCTCGCGCTGCTGTCCGGCCCCGTGGGGCCGCCCGCCGTGCTGCTGGTGGCCGCCGCCATCACCCGGGGCCTCTTCGCGGGCAGCACCTACGACACGGGCTTCCAGCCGCCGTACACGGCGCTGCTCCTGGCGCGCAACGCGATGGTGCTGGGCGCGGGGCTCGTCTGGGCCCGCGAGGCGTGGTGGCGGGGACGCCCCGCGCCGGTGGGCGGGGCGGCTGCGGACGTGGTCCCCCATGCCGGGCCCTGAGGCTCAGGGGGCGGGCTCACTGCTCCTTGAACTCGCGGCCCAGCACGCGCTGCTTGCGCATGCGGCTGAGCGCGCTCAGGGTGATGGACGGGATGAGCCGGGGCCCGATGCGCGCCAGCATGGACCAGGTCCACCACCAGTAGTTGGTGGCGATGGCGTCCTCCACGGTGAGCACGCGGTGCCACCAGCCATACGGCAGGTAGAGGATCTCCCCGGCCTCCAGCACGAAGTCGTAGTCGGGCCGCTGGCCCCCGGGCAGCTGCTCCGGGAGCCCGCCGTCCGGCGCCAGGTCGTGCGCGCTCATCACCGACCAGACGTGGCCCAGCTTCGCGGGCCGCAGGTCCTGGTCGCGCCGGGGCGAGTACAGCTGCCACTGCTTGCGGCCCACCATCACCGCGTGCAGGTTGTGGGCGCGGTCCAGGTGCAGCTGGGTGAAGCAGCCCTTGGGGCCCATGAAGAAGAGCTGCTCGGTGAGCCGGTGCGGGACGTCGTAGTCCTGGAAGCGCACGTCGCCGCGCAGCTGGGGGAGGATGCGGAACATGTCGTTGCCGATGAGGTAGCCCGCGTCCTTCGCGCCCGGGCCCTTCACCGTCTGGACGTACTCGCGCAGCGTCTGCTCGCGCACCCGGCCCACGCGCTCCACGCCGCCCCCGTCCTTGCGGCTGTAGCGCAGCCACTCCACGGGGACCCGCGTCTCGCCCAGCTCCCGGGCGAACCAGTCGAAGGTCCACTGCTTCTCCGCGGGCCAGCCCTTCATGCCGTCGGTGAGGATGACGGGCCGGTCGTCGGCTTCCAGCGCGTCGAAGAAGGCCCGCCGGTCTTCGGCCGGCAGCGCCCTGCGCTCTGGCGCGCGGGCGGCGTCGCCGGTGAGGGGCGTCGCGGTGCTCATGACGCCTCCGCGGCCGGAGCGCCCTTCGTGGCGTCGCGCTGCATCCGGTCGAAGTTGTCGTCGATGCCGTGGCGCACGTCCGCCAGCATGTGGATCTCGAACTCCTGGTACGCGAACGACGGCCACGCGCGCAGCAGCGACAGCAGGGCCTCGTGCGAGTCCGCGTTGATGATGCACAGCCCCATCTTGGGCAGGACGTAGTAGGCGCAGTCCAGGGTGCGGTCCATGAGGCGCGCCTCCACCCACGCGCGCACGGCGCGGTTGAGCGCGACGGGGTCCGGGGGCTGGACGCCGGAGGGACGGTCCTTGACGTAGACGAGGTACTTCATCGGTGTGGCTCCTGGGCTTGCGGATGGGGGGAGGCGGGACGGCTCACGAGGCTCCGGCGCAGGTTCTGGATGAGCCCGCGCGGGGTGTTTCGCAGGAAGAAGTGGTCGCCCAGGAAGGTCTGGGTGGCGAAGGGGCCGGTGCTCAGCTCGCGCCAGGCCTCCGTGGCGTCCTCGGGGACGTAGTCGTCGAGGCCCCGGAAGGCGGACACGGGGCACGTCAGCGGTGGCCCCGGCTGGAAGCGGTAGGACTCGCACAGGGCGGTGTCCGCCAGCAGGGTGCCGCGCATGAGCGCCAGCATCTCCTCCGCCATCTCCCCGGACAGCGACAGCGCCGCGCCCAGGCGCCGGGCCTCGGCCACGTCGATGTCGTGGGTGGCCGGCGCGGCCGGCGCTGTCGCGAGCGTCTGGGGCGCGCGGTAGCTGGCGACGAAGAGGTGCAGCGGCGCGGGCAGCCCCCGCTCGCGCAGCGCGCGCGCCAGCTCATAGGCGAGCAGGGCGCCCATGCTGTGCCCGAACAGGGCGAAGGGCTTGTCCGGGTGCGCGGAGATGACGTCCACCAGCAGGTCCATCACCCGGGGCAGCTCGCGCAGGGGCGGCTCGCGCAGCCGGTTCTCCCGGCCGGGCAGCTGCACCGGGCAGACCTCGATGTCCGGTCCCATCTCCTTCTGCCAGGTGCGGAAGAGGGAGGCGCTGCCGCCCGCGTGCGGCAGGCAGAACAGCCGCGCCCGCGCGGACGGCGGGGGCTCGTGGAAGGCCAGGCTGCGGGAGGGCGTCGTCGTGCTCATGGCCGGACCTCGCGCGCGACGGCGTGGGGCGCGGGCCTCGCGGGGGCGCGCAGCACCTGGTGGTACACGGCGAGGTTCGCGGCGACCATGCGCGGAAGGTTGAACACCTCCACCACGCGGCGCTGGCCCGTCTCTCCCATGCGGCGGGCCCGGGCGGGGTCCGCCAGCAGCTCCAGCAGCGCGTCGGCGAACGCGTCCACGTCCACCTCGCGGAGCCCGCCCGGCGCGCCCGGCCTCACGGGGACGATGAGGCCCGTCTCCCCGGGCACGACGATCTCCGCGGGGCCTCCGGAATCCGTGACGACGAGCGGCAGGCCCGACGCCATGGCCTCGATGACGGTGTAGCCGAAGGGCTCGTACAGCGAGGGCACCACCGCGATGTCCGCGATGCGGTGGAGCAGGCCCAGGTGCCCGCGCGGCAGCTTGCCCAGCAGCTTGATGCGGTGGAGCAGCGGCGCGTAGCGCTGGGACAGCTCCTGCACCATCTTCGTGGACTCGCGCGAATCGGTGCCGCCCGCGAGCAGGAACCGCACCTCCGGCCGCTTCGCCAGCACCCGCTCCGCCGCGGCGAAGATGGCGCTGATGCCCTTCATCTGATGGAGGCGGCCCGTGTAGAGGACGATGGGGTCCTGGGGCGTGGCCACGGTGGCGCGCAGCCGCGCGTAGTCGTCCGGCGAGTGGGACGGCTTGCGGAAGGGCTCGGCGTCCATGGCGCAGTGGATGGTGTGCAGCAGCGCCGCGGACAGGCCGTACGTCTCCTGGATGAGCCGGCTCATGGACGCGCTCACGGAGATGATGGGGGTGGAGCCGTCGTAGAGGCTCCGCTCCTCCTCCAGGATTTCGGGGTCGGGCGCCTGGCCCCACCAGCGCTCGGCGGGCTCGGAGATGTAGTGGCTGGTGCCCAGCACGGGCACGCCGGCCTCGCGGCCCAGCGCCCGCGCGGCGCGGTGCGTGTGCCACTGGTGGAAGTGGATGATGTCCGGCTTCGCCTCGCGCAGGCGCTCGCGCGCGGCGCGCAGCAGGTCCTCGTTGAAGAGGCGGAGGCCGCCCACGAGCGACAGCTTCGCCGCCTGGGACAGGCTCTCGCGGCTGGGCGGCACCAGGTGCACCGTGAGCCGGGGTTCGCGCAGCACCGCGGGCTCGCCC
>JAFADT010000854.1 GCA_023424585.1 Pseudomonadota bacterium | reverse complement strand
GGACCGGGGTGAGCGCGGTGAGCGTCCTCCCCGGGGCGAGCGTCCGGAGCGGGGCGCGGCCGGTGAGCGGCGCGAGCGTCCTCCCCGGGCCGAGCGTCCTCCGCGGGGTGAGCGCCCCGAGCGCGCGCCGATGCCGGAGCTGACGGGCGACTGGAAGGAGCAGGCGACGCAGCTGGAGGGCATGGGCCGCACGCGCGACGCGGCGCGCCTGCACGAGCGCAACAACAGCTTCGCGGATGCCACCCGCTTGTTCGAGGCGGGCGGTGACCTGAAGAGCGCGCTGCGCACGGCGCTGTCCGGCCAGGACAACGACGCGGCCCGCCGCCTCGTGGGCACGCTGCCCGCGGAGCAGATCGGCCCCACGCTGGAGAAGGCCGGCGCGTACGAGCTGCTCATGGAGCACTACGTCGCCAAGGCCGACTTCGAGAACGTCGCCCGCCTCTACGAGCGCGCGCGGCAGTTCGACCAGGCGGCCCTCGCGTACGAGCGCGCGAACAAGCTGACCCTGGCGCGCAAGGCGTACGAGCGCGCCCGGGACATGGCCAGCGCCAACCGCATCCGGGGCATGGAGGTGAAGGCCCTGGTGGAGCGCGGTGACCGGCTGGGCGCGGCGACCCTGCTGGTGGCCGTGGGCCAGCGGCGCGAGGCGGTGGAGGTGCTGAGCCCCCTGCCTCCCCCGAAGGCGTTCCACTTCATGCAGCGGCTCACCCTGGAGGACGAGGCGAAGGAGCTCGCGAAGCGCGAGCTGGCCCGCGCCGAACAGGAGCAGAAGCCCGCCGGCCGCGCCCGGTGGCTGGAGCTGCTGGGCGACGTCACCGCCGCCGCGGAGACGTGGATGCAGGCGGGCCGCAAGGACAAGGCGCTGCCCCTCTACGAGAAGCTCGGTGGGGAGCACCTGCCCCGCGCCGCGCAGCTCGCGGAGGAGCTGCAGCAGCGCGACAAGGCCATCGCCCTCTACACGCAGCTCAACGACAGCGCCGGCGTGGAGCGCGCGAAGGCCCTCCCCGAGGCCCCCGCGGCGCCCCCCGCAGGCAGCAAGCCGGAGGCCGCGGAGGATGCTGAGTCCGCGGATCCGTCGGCGGACAACGCTTCCTCGGTTGGCGAGCAAGAAAGCCAATAATTCCCGCCGTTTGACGGGTTTTGCATGATTGCCCGGGGGCGCCCGCGGCCGGTACACTCCGGCCGCTGGCGCCCTCGCTTCATTCCCCCCTTTTGTCCAACGAGCCTCATGGAACAGCCTTCCACCCCCACGCGTCCCACGCTGCGCGTGACCGATGACCGCTCCTTCGTTGAAACCGAAGCGGCCCTGGAGAAGACGGGCCGGGTCGAGGAGCTGATCCGCCTGTATGAGGGGCGCTCGCGGGACGTGCCCACGGAGGAGGCGTCGCGCCTGTTGTGCCGCGCGGCGGAGCTGGCCCACGAGCGTCAGCGCAACGCGCCGCGCGCGGAGGATCTGCTCAAGCGCGCGCTGCTGGTCTCCAGGGATCCGATGCCCGCGCTGCGCGGTCTCAAGCGACTGCATGAGATCCGCCAGGACTCCTCGTCGCTGGTGGACGTGCTGGAGCGGCTGGGCGCGGCGACGCAGGGCGAAGAGAGCGCGGGCTACTACCTGAAGGCCGCGGACCTCTACGAGCAGAAGCTCTTCCGGCGCGACCGCGCGGTGCTGTGCCTGCAGCGCGCGGCGCGAGTGAAGCCGGACCGCGCGACGTTCCGGCGCGTGCGCCAGCTGCTCTTGTCCGAGGAGCGCTTCCAGCCGGCGTTCGAGGCGTTGCAGCGCGAGCGCGCCGCGCTGGGCGACGCGGGCATGGCGGAGGAGTACGCCGCGCTCGCGGAGCGGCTGGTGGATGATCCCACCGAGCACTCGCTGGCGCAGCAGGTGCTGGACGTGGCGCGGGAGCTGGATCCGCAGAACGCGCGCGCGGACAAGGCCGCCCGCGCGATGCAGCGCTTCGAGCAGGTGTGGCGCGACAAGGTCCGCATGCTGCGCGGCATGTCGCTGGAGGAGCGCGACCGCAAGAGCGCCGCGCGCCTGTCGCTGCTCGTGGCCAAGCTCTTCGCCTGGTATGACCCGGGCTCCGCCGCCAAGGTGAAGGAGGCGCTGGATCGCTGCTTCCTGCTGTGGCCGGGCATGCCGGAGGCGCTCACCCTCATCGAGCGGATGGCGGCGCGCGCGGGGGACTACGGCCCGGCGCTCGCGCAGCTGGAGGCGATGGCAGGCGAAGCGCGTGACCGCACGGCCCAGGTGGACCTGTGGCTGCGCGTGGGCACGCTCAAGCTGGGGCGGATGAACGACGCGGCCGGGGCGCTGGCCGCCTTCGAGAAGGCCGTCGCGGCGGACGCGTCGCGCGCGGACGCGGCCAGCCTGGCCGCGGAGCTGATGCTGGGGCAGGAGCGCTACGCGGACGCGGTGGCCACGCTGGAGCGGTACCTGGGCACCGTGAAGGACCGCGCGCAGCAGGCCAGCCTGCGCCTGCGCCTGGCGGACCTGTGCATGCAGCAGCTGAAGGACGCGGACGCGGCGCGCGCGCACCTGGAGGCGGCGCTCAAGCTGGAGCCCACCAACGCGCTCGCGGCCTTCCAGCTGTCGCGCCTGCTGGCGGAGGACGAGAAGCTGGACGAGGTGCTGCCGCTCCTGGAGCTGGCCATGCTCGCCCCGCGTCCGCGCGCGGAGCGCGTGGCGTTCTGCGAAGCGCTGGCGCTGATGTTCGAGGAGCAGGAGAACGCGCGGGGCGCCTTCGAGGTGCTGGCGCGCGCGCTGGAGCTGGAGCCGGGGCGGCCGCTCCTGCTCAACACGGTGGTGGAGCACGCGGAGAAGGCCAACGCGCAGCCTGCGCTGGCGCACGCGCTGCTTCGCGCGGCGCAGGGGGCGACGCCTCCAGCCGTGGCGGTGGCGCTGTGGCGGCACCTGGCGCAGCTGCTCCAGGGGCCGCTGGCGGACCCCGTGCGGGCGGAGGCCGCGTGGCGCGAGGTGCTCTCGCGCGCGCCGGGAGACACCGCGGCGAGCGAGGCGGTGAAGGCGCTGCAGGCGGCCGCCGCGCTGGCGGATGATCCGAAGACGCGGCTGGAGACGGACATCGCGCGGCGCGAGGCGGCGGGTGCCTCGCCCGTGGAGCTGGAGCCGTACGTGCGCCAGTGGGTGCAGCTGGCGCCCGAGGACGCCCAGGCGGTGCAGCGCCTCCAGTCGCTGTGCGTGGCGCTGTCGAAGTTCGAGGAGGCGGCGGCGCTGGCGGGGAAGCTGGCGACGCTCTCCGAGACGCAGCTCGAGCGCAACGAGTGGACCGCGCGGCAGGCGAAGCTGTACGCGGAGCGGCTGAACCGCCAGGAGGACGCGGCGGACCTGTTCCTCGCCCTCCTGGCGGAGAACGTGTCCACGGGCGTGGTGGTGGGGGGCCTGGAGCGGCTCGCGGCCGGCGGCGTGCGCACGACCGAGCTGACCGAGGCCCTGGCGAACCACTACGGCCGCACGGGCGACCACCAGCGGCAGGTGGCGGCGCTCCAGCAGCAGCTGGACTCCACGACGGACGCGCCCACGCGCAAGCGGCTGCTGACGGTGCTGGCCGGCATCCACGAGAAGCAGCTCGCGGACAGCCGCGCCGCCTTCGACACGCGGCTGCGCATGGTGCGCGAGGAGCCGAAGGACGAGGCGGGACGCGCGGAGACGGCGCGCCTGGCGCGCGACCTGTCCGCGCACGCGGAGCTGGGCCGCGTGCTGCGCACGCTCGCCACCGAGTCCGAGGATCCCCTCCTCGCCGTGCAGCTGCTCTCCGAGGCGTCGTCGCTGGCGGAGGAGGGCGGGATGGCGGCGGAGGCCATCACGGCGCTGGAGGCCGCGCTGTCGCGCTCGCCCGAGTCGCCGCAGGTGCTCCAGCGCCTCGTGCGGCTGTACGGGCGCGCGGGCCGCTCCGCGGACGCGGAGACGCTGCTGCGCAAGCGCATCCACGCCACGCGCGGGCCGGAGCGGCTGGACCTGCTCCTGCGGCTCGTGGACCTCAACGTGGAGCTGGGCCGTCCGCAGCAGGCCGCCGAAGCGCTCCAGTCCGCCATCACGCACGGCGGCGAGGAGGGCCGGCACCTGCCGCGCCTGGCGGAGCTCTACGAGAAGGCCGGCATGCAGCGCGAGCTGGGGGACACCCTGGCGCGGATGATCGGCCTGGCGGAGACGGCCGGTGACGCGGACCACGTGTCGCGGCTGAAGCTGCGCCGCGCGCAGCTGCTGCAGGGCTCGCAGGACGGCAGCGCGGAGGCGGTGCAGAGCTACGCGGACCTCCTGCGGCAGCGTCCGTCGGATCCGGACGCGCTCTCGGCGCTGGAGGCGATGCTGGCCTCGGGCCCGTCGCGCGAGGCGGCGGCGCGTGCG
>JAFADT010000819.1 GCA_023424585.1 Pseudomonadota bacterium | reverse complement strand
CACCGGACAAGGCCATGACTGCTCCCAAAGAGTTCGAGATGGAATCGACGCTGCGGATCCTGGACACCGTGAGCAAGAGCTATCCGCCCGGTTCCAGGGAAGAGGCCGCTGTGCAGCTCGCGGCCGTCGCGTTGCTCTATCTTCGCCGCCTCAAGAAGCTGGACGGTTTCCTCGAGTACCATCGGGAGTTCTCCGACCTCTCGGCGCATGTCCCTGTCGTGAAGGAGTTCGCGACCCAGACGGAGGCGGACGCGTGGCTGGCCAGGGGTGAGGCGGTCGACGGTGCGCTCGTCAAGATTGATGGCCGTGGCTTCCAGGTCATCCAAGTGCCCAAGGGGCTGAAGTTCCTACGAACGCCTCTCCCAGAAGAGTTGGGGCCTCCCACGTCGAAGTAGGCGGCAACGCCGCCACCACCGTGGATGATCCGTCCGGTGGTGGCGGTAGGAGCGGGCTACTGATGTGACTGCTGGAAGCGGTGGATGAACTGCTCCACCTCGTTGGCCAGGGACATGACCTGGTCGCTGACGCTGGGCTCCTGCTTCTGCTTGCGCGCCTCCATCACCTTCTGCTTCACGCGCTCCTTCAGCGGCCCGATGCTCAGGCTGCCCGGAGCCTGGCTGGGCAGGAACTCGATGAGGCTCTCCGCGAACTGCCGCACCAGCATCTGCGCCGGGACGAACGTGAACATCCGCTCGCCGTACCACGACGTGTAGAGGCCGGAGTTCGGCCCATATTCGAACGGGTCCGAGCGCAGGTTGATGAGGTACGGCCACGCCGGGTTGAAGCGCTTGCCGCTGAACCACATGTCCGGGCCTTCGCCGTCCTGGTAGCTGAAGATGATCTTCCAGTCGTTGTAGCGGACCGCCGCCAGGTCGCCGCTGTCGAGCACGTAGATGAACTCGTGCCGACGGCCCTCCTCCGTGCCCGCCAGGAGCCCCCGTTGGTCATAGCCGTCCAGGTGGACCCGGAAGGTCTTGTGGCCCACCTTGTGGCCGCGCTTGCACCTCTCCACCAGGTCCTCGGGGCCACCCGCCGCCGCCACCAGCGTGGGCATCCAGTCCTCATGCGCGAAGATGTCATTGATGACGCGCCCCGGCTCCACCACGCCCGGCCAGCGCACCACGCACGGCACCCGCACGCCGCCCTCCCACGTGGAGCCCTTCTCCCCGCGGAACGGGCTGTTGCCGCCGTCCGGCCAGCCCATCTTCTCCACGCCGTTGTCGGTGGAGAACACCACCACCGTGTTGTCCGCGATGCCCAGCTCATCCAGCTTCGCGAGCAGCGCGCCGACGATGTCGTCCAGCTCCCGCATCGCGTCCGCGTAGAGGCCGTAGCCCGTGGCGTTGCGGTACTTCTCCTGGAGGAACGTCCAGACGTGCGTGCGCGTGGTGTTGTGCCAGAGGAAGAACGGCTTGCCCTCCTTCACCGCGCGCTCCATGAAGTCCAGCGCGCCCGCCAGGAACTCGCCGTCCACCGTCTCCATGCGCTTCCTGGTGAGCGGGCCGGTGTCCTCGATGCGCTGCTTGCCCACCACGCCCCAGCGGGCGTCCTCGGTGGGGTCGTTGCGCGCGGTGGCCCAGGAGTGCAGCACGCCGCGAGGCCCGAAGCGCTCCTTGAAGGACGGGTCCTTCGGATAGTCCGGGCACTCCGGCTCGTTCTCCGCGTTCAGGTGGTAGAGGTTGCCGAAGAACTCGTCGAAGCCGTGGTTCGTGGGCAGGTAGGGGTTGGAGTCGCCCAGGTGGTTCTTGCCGAACTGGCCGCAGGTGTAGCCCAGCGGCTTGAGCATCTCCGCGATGGTGGGGTCGGAGTCCTGCAGGCCGTACTTCGCCCCGGGCATGCCGATGGTGGTGAGCCCCGTGCGAAGCGGGTTCATGCCGGTGATGAACGCCGCGCGGCCCGCGGTGCAGCTCTGCTGGCCGTAGCAGTCGGTCATCAGCGCGCCTTCCTTCGCGATGCGGTCGATGTTGGGCGTGCGGTAGCCCATCATCCCCTGGTTGTAGGCGCTGATGTTCCAGAAGCCGATGTCATCTCCCCAGATGACCAGGATGTTGGGCTGCTGCTTCGCCTGCTTGCCATGACCGTTGCCCGAGGGCTTCGCCTTGCTTGCCATGCACGACCTCCTGTCCACGAGATGTGTACAGGGAGGGCATGGGGCATGGTCCCGGAGGAGGGGACAGCCGGGCACTCAAGAGCCGGACCCGGGCTCACGGGGATGCGCGTCCCCCAATCACGGGGAAGCGCTCGTAGGCCCGCCGGAGCGCTTCGATGTGCTCGGGGTCGTCGTAGTCGAGTGGTGCCTCGGTGAGTTGCACCACCGCTGGATGCGTCAGGTGCCGCGGTAACTCCCGCACCCGGGCGTCCTCGTCACCCAAGCCACACAGGCAGTTCCTCCCGGCAGGGGCACCCAGGCGGCAGGAGACCTCGGAAGAGGTCGCGGAGGAGGCGCCGGGCTACCCCCTCAACCCATCAAGGCGAAGAGGTAGCAGATGAGCGTGAGCAGCAGGTTCGACACCGCGAACGTCACCGGATAGCCGATGGCCGGGATGATGCTGTGCGTGGCCTCCTGGGACGCGCGCATGCCCGCGCTGTTGCACCGCGCGCCCGCGATGGCGCCCATCAGCACCGCGGTGTTCATCTTCATCACGTACTGGCCCACGGCCCACGCGAGGATGGGCGGCACCATCGCCGCGATGAGGCCCACCACCAGGATGGGCGTCAACGCGCCCCCCGCGATGGCGCTCGCCACGCCCGCCCCCGCGTTGAGGCCCAAGATGGCGATGAAGACGTTCAACCCCAGGTCCTCCAGCAGCTCGCGCGCGGCCTCCGGGAAGGGGCCGCCGAGGGCCGGGTTGTGGGTGCGCAGGATGCTCAGGCCGATGCTCACGATGAGCAGCCCCACCGCCGAGCCCAGGCTGAACTTCACCCCGCCCACCGGCACGGTGATGGCCCCCAGGAGCGCGCCCAGGGACACGCCCAGCGCCAGCGTGATGATGTCCGTCACCAGGCTGGGCCGCACCACGCGCCCCACGCGCTTCTCCAGCGCCGCCAGCCGCCTGCGGCTGCCCGTCACGCGCAGCACGTCGCCCCGGCGGATGACCGCGCTCGGGTCCACCGGCAGCTCGTCACCGCCCCGGAACAGCGCGTTGAGGTAGAGGCCATGGCCCTCCTCCCGGGCCAGGTCTCCGAGCGTGCGCCCCACCAGGTCCGCCTTGTGCGCGACGAGCTCCACCGTCTCCACGCGCACGTCCCCCAGCGACGAGTTCACCTCCGGCCCGATGCGCACGGGCCCCTCCAGCAGCAGCCCCACCGGCCCCGCCACGGCGACCTCGTCCCCCCGGTGCAGCACCAGCCCGTCCTCGGGCAGGTAGGTCCGGCCCGCGTGCAGCACCCGCTCGATGCCCGCGCGCGGCGCCAGGGGCTCCAGCTGCCCCAGCGTCCGCCCGTCCACCTCCGGGTTCTCCACGCGGAAGACGCGCACGTGCAGGGCCGTGTTGGCGCGCAGGAAGGACTCGGCGGTGCCGGGCAGCGCCGCCTGCTGCTCCCCCTCCAGGACCTTCTCCATCGCCTTCGCGTCCGCCACCGCGTCGCGGCCGAACAGCCTCGGCAGCACCTTCGCCATCACGGTGAAGAGCACCATGCTGACGGAGTAGAGCAGCGCGTAGGACGTGGTCATGTTCGCGCGGGCCTCCTCCAGCGTCGCGCCCGAGGGGAGCTTCACCGCGCCGCTGGCCAGCGCCGACTGCGCCGCGCCGAAGCCCGGCGTGGCGGTGTTCGCGCCGGACAGGATGCCCGCCAGCAGCCCCGGCTGGAGGTGGAAGACGAACCGCGACAGGTACACCAGCAGCGACGACAGCAGCGGCACCAGCAACGCCAGCACCAGCAGGTGCCGCCCCTCGCGCTGGATGCCGCCAATGAACTGCGGCCCCACCTTCATGCCGATGGCGAAGATGAAGAGGTTGAAGAACACCGTGCTGGTGAACTCCGGGATGGAATAGGGGATGCGGAACGCCTGGTAGGCCCAGAGGCTCACCGCCAACCCCAACAGCAGCGTGGCCGCGGTGGAGCCCAGGCCCACGCCCTTCACCTGCACCTTCCCCAGCGCGTAGCCCCCCGCGACGACCAGGAACAGCAGGATGAAGGGCTGGTGGCCCAGCGCCCCCAGCAGCTTCCCGAAGAGGCCGTGCGGCGCGGGCGGAGCGCTCGGCGCGGGCGCGCCCTGGGCGAAGGCGGCGACCGCCAGCCCCACGGCCACGGCCCCCACGACGAGCGCGGTGTGGCGGGTGATGACTCGCATCGGGACGCTCCCTTTCCGCCGAGGGCCTTCAGTGGTGGTAGCCGGACGCCTCTTCCTTCGACATGGGGGTGCCCACCGGGTGGCGGCGGAAGTGCTCGATGCAGGCCACCAGGTCGTGCACCAGCAGCGTGGCCAGGTCCCGGCTGACGCCGTGGCGCACCAGCACGCGCTGCACGACGAGGTCCTGGAGGTTCGCGGGCATGGGGTAGGCGGGCACCTGCCAGCCGCGCTCGCGCATCCGGTCCGCCAGGTCATAGAGCGTGAAGCCGGGGCTCACGCCGTCCTTCATCTTCCAGCACACGCCGGGCACGCCGCCCCGGCCGTCGTAGAGGATGTCGAAGAGGCCGAGCTGCTCGATGGCCTTCGCCATGAAGTTCGCCGTGTCCGAGCACGCCTGCTGGATGCGGCGGTAGCCCTCCTTCCCCAGCCGCAGGAAGTTGTAGTACTGGATGACGATCTGCCCGCCCGGCCGCGAGAAGTTCAGCGCGAACGTGGGCATGTCCCCGCCCAGGTAGTCCACGCGGAACACCAGCTCGTCCGGCAGGTCGCTGCGGTCACGCCACACCGCCCAGCCGCAGCCCAGCGGCGTCAGGCCGAACTTGTGGCCGGAGGCGTTGATGGACTTCACCCGCTCGATGCGGAAGTCCCACACCACGTC
>JAFADT010000767.1 GCA_023424585.1 Pseudomonadota bacterium | reverse complement strand
GGCTCGGGCAGCCCCTTCGTAGCGCTGTACCAGGAGGGCGGCGCGCTCGGCTGGGCGAAGGTGCGGCCCGGCGTGAAGGGCAGCGTCCGGGACGTGAGCCGCGACGCCGCGGGCGACGTGGTCGTGGGCGGCGACTTCCAGGGCAGCCTCTCCTGGGCCGGCGCGTCGCTGAAGGGCGCGGCCAGCCCCAGCCCCTTCGTGGCGGTGACGGGCGCGGACGGCACCGAGCGCTGGGCGCGCGACCTGGGCGTGGACGCGTCCGTGCAGGGCGTGGCCATCCACTCCACCGGCGAGGTGCTGGTGGTGGGCTACACGTACTCGTGGCTGGAGAACGGCGCCACGAACGCGGACGGCCTGGGGTCCGCGCAGCTCTTCACCCAGCGCTTCGACCCCACGGGGCAGCCGCTGGCGTCGCGCCTCTTCCTGGCCCCCGCGCCGGAGGCGCGCGGGGAGCTGTACGGCGTGGAGGCGGTGCCGGCGGTGGCGCTGCTGCCTGACGGGGACGCGGTGCTGTTCGGCGACACCGACCGCGTCACGGACTTCGGCGTGGACAAGCTCCAGCCCGCGCGCGGCGACGTGTTCCTGGTGCGGGTGAAGTATTGACCGCCCGGAGGGCCCGTCGCCCGCTACCGCGAGCCCTGCTGCGCGCCCGCGCTGCCGGTGGCCGCGGGCGCCCCCGCGGGTCGCTGGGTCGGGGCGGTGGAGGCCCCTCCGCCAGGCCGCAGCGCGTTCTGGCCCAGGCGTGAGAAGTTGATGGAGTTGCTCAGGATGCGCACCGACTCCTGGTCCGCGTGGAAGCCCATGGAGTTCTCCGCCTCCACGAAGTCCAGGTAGAACTGGGCGCGCTTCTGGAGGTCGCGCGCCCTGGCCAGCGCGTCCTCGGGCGCCCCCGCCTCCTGCGCGCGCTGGAGGTCGTGGATGAGGTCCACCAGCGCGTCCATGGCGATGTTGCGCGTCTGGAAGGTGCGCGTCTGGATGGCCTCCGCCCGCTCGAGCAGCTCCGCCTCGCTCCACTTGTGGCACGTCTGGCAGGCGCGGTTGATGTTGAGCAGCGGGCTCCGCACGTGGTGGTCGCTGATCTTCATCGCCCCCTCGCGCTGGTAGGGCATGTGGCAGTCCGCGCACGCCACGCCGCTCTTCGCGTGGATGCCCTGGTTGTACATCTCGAACTCGGGGTGCTGCGCCTTGAGGACCTTGGCGCCGGTGAGGGCGTGGGTCCAGTCGGTGTGCCCGTCCTCGTCGTAGTAGGCCATGATCTGGTCGATGTTGATGCCCTTGGCCCAGGGGTACGTGAGGCGCTTCTCCTTGCCCTTGAAGTAGTACTCGACGTGGCACTGCCCGCACACGTACGTGCGCATCTCCTGGCGGGTGGCGTCCCGGTTCACCTCGAAGTGGGCCACGCCCTGGCTGGCCTTGAGCGCGGCGATGCCCTCGATGAAGCCCGGGCGCGTGACGCGCAGCTGCATCGTGGCGGGGTCGTGGCAGTCGATGCAGGACACCGGGTGCTCCACGAGCTTGCGCGCCTCCGCGAAGGGCATCTGGTTCATCTTCTCGAAGCCCTTGATGAGGTCCCCGTCCCCCAGCTTCTTGTAGGGCACGTACACGCTGCCGTGGCAGTGGATGCAGGTGCCCGGCTGCTGCGTCACCTGCTGCCGCTGGGTGAAGGTCTGGTCCTCGAGCATGTGCGCGTGGCCGCGCTCCTCGCGGAAGTCGACGGCGAAGGCGTAGCCGCTCCACAGGGTGACCAGGCGGGGGTCCTCCTCCAGCCGGCTCTGCGCCACCACCGAGCGCGGGTCCGCCTGGGTGGGCGTGCGCTCCACCGCCTCGCTCCCGCCGTAGCGGGTGCGCTGCTGGTCCACCGTGCGCTTGTAGCCGTCGTACTGCAGCGGGAAGTTCTTCCCCCACACGGCGGGGTCCGTGATGGTGTCGTCGAGCTCCACCACCCGGTAGAAGGGGTTCTTCGCCTCCTGCTTGCGCTCCATGATGTTGACCAGGAGCGCGGTGACGCCCGCCGAGGCCAGCGCCGCCGCCACCGCCACCGCGATCACCAGCCGGGTGCCGCTGAACCGCCGGCGCTTCTCCGGAGCCTTCTCGGGCTCGGTCATCGTGCAATCTCCTTACGGATGAGCTCGGGGTTCCCCGACCCCTCGGGATGTCCCACGGAGTTGTGGCAGGTGAGGCACTGGAGCTGCCCGCCGGAGTCCACCCGCCCGTGGGCCGTGGGGGGCGTCTCGATGGCCTCCACGATGGCGGCATGGCACTTGCGGCACGCATTCTCCGTCACCACGCGATTGCCCGGACGCAGGCGGATGGGGTCCGGGAAGGTGCCGGTGGTGAAGTAGAAGGAGTGCCAGAAGCCGTTGCTCGCCTTCGTGTAGTACTTGGGAAGGAAGCTGGCCGGCGTGTGGCAGTCATTGCAGGTGGCCACCGCGTGGTGGCTGCTCTTGCGCCAGCCGTCGTACTGCTCGTTCATGATGTGGCAGTTGGCGCAGGCGGCCGGGTCGTCCCGCAGGTAGGCCGAGCCCTTCGCGTACGCGAAGGTGAAGCCACCGAGGCCGACCCCCACGCCGATGGCAACCCCGAGGATGACGGCCAGCCAGGTGCGGGACGCGAAGGGCACGCGGATCAACCTACCGGGTCTCGCGAACCCTCGCGGGAGAAGATTGAGGAGCATCCATCTCTCAACAGGCCGGTGCCGCGAAAAGACGGGCCCGGTGCGCGCATGCACACCGGGCCCGCTCGGACTTCACGGTGAGGGCGGGTCAGCCGCCGGGCGCCACGTTCTCCCCCCGGCACGCCGTTGGAGCGCTCGCCCTCCTCCAGCTCGCGCTCGGAGGAGAACAGGTCGTTGCGCAGGCGCACCGCGTCCGAGAACGGGGCCTTGAAGGCGCGCATCGCGCCGGCGCTTCACCGCGCGGTCCGGAGTCTCCGCGGCGACGGCGTGCTCCACCAGGTCCGACGACCAGGGCGCGCCGCCCACCTCGCGACGCATCTCGATGTACCCGATGGGATTGGAGACGCGCGCCTCGCTGACGTTCTCGATTTCCCACATCGACTCATCGAGCAGGTGCTTGGTGTTCTCGAAGCTGAGGTCCAGCTCCGGCCTCGGGGCCTCCGGGTGCGTGTACGCACGGAGCAGCGCGCAGGCCATGCCGTCGAAGCGGCGCTCGGACCCGATTTCACGGTCCGCCCCATCCCCCGCGGCGGCCCCGGGATGCCCGTCTGGCATGACCACGCCTTCGTGTGCGCGCGCCGACTCCAGGTTCGGGCTCAGCGGCGCCGGCCACGGCACGTAGAACTCCGGCGACTGGAATGGTTGGCTTCCGCCTCCCCTTCGACATGCACACCCCCTCGTTGGTTCCCGAGGGGATGACCCACCCTGCTCAGGGGGTGAGGAGCAGGGGGCTCCGGCGGGGAGTCCAGCGCCGTCCGCCTCCCCGCAGGCCCCGCGCGTGACCTCCTAGCGGCGCGTGGAGCGGCGCGAGGCGCTCTTGCGAGCGGACGTCTTGCGCGTGGCCGTGCCACGGCTGGACGTCTTGCGCGCGGTGCGGCCG
>JAFADT010000581.1 GCA_023424585.1 Pseudomonadota bacterium | reverse complement strand
GCTTCGCGCCGCGCCCCAGCACGCCGCGTCCGCCGCCCACGCCGGAGCAGATCCTGGCGCTGGCCACGCGCGAGCACGTGCCCGCGCGCATCGCCAAGGGTGAGCTGGAGGGGAAGATGAAGGCGCGCATCTGGCGCAAGCTGCACGCCGAGGAGGCGAAGCGCTTCGACCAGGTGTACGAGCTGATGGGCCAGACGCCGGGCCTGTCGCTGGGGGATGCGTTCGGCATCCTGCAGAGCGGGCTCACGGTGCAGGAGTTCATGGCGCGCAAGGAGCGCAGCCAGCGCAAGGCGGCCATCAAGCAGGCGCGCGGCCAGGTGGACAACTCGCTCGTCGCGGACTTCCTGGGCGCCTTCATCGAGCAGAAGACCGAGCTGTCGGTGGTGCTGGCGGAGCGGTCGCTGCTGGACACGCTGCTGGCGGAGGAGGCCATCGCCTTCACCTTCGAACGCACGGGCCGGCTGGAGAAGCTCCAGGTGGTGCTCATCGCGCGCAGGGGTGACTGGGAGCGGCTGATGCCGAACCTGGAGCGCGACGCGAAGCTGACGCAGAAGCCGGCGCAGGTGGCGCGGCAGCCGGACAAGCGCCCCTACTCGGACCCGCGGCCGTTCCTGCCGCACATCGGGCAGACGGTGAAGCTGGTGCTGCGCAACGGCATCACGGTGGAGGCGCCGCTGCTGCGGGTGGGCCGCTTCGACGTGCTGCTGGGGGAGCCGGGGCACGAGCTGTTCGTCCCGCTGCACGCGCTCCTGCGCTTCGAGGCGCCCCCGGCTCCGGCCGAGGCCGCCTCCGACGACGCCGCCGAGCCGAAGCCGGACGCCGCGGGCTGAAACCGGCGCGCGGTGCCGTTACCTCCGGGCGGCCCTCGCCTTCACGGGCGGGCCGCCCTTTTTCCTTCCTCCCCGGAGCCCCTCCATGCGCCCCTTCTTCTCCCGCATCATCAAGCCCTGGCTCGCGCTCACCGCCGCGGCGGTCCTCGCGGGGGCCTCCCAGCAGGCGTGCACGAAGGAGGCCGCCGCGAAGGCGCCGGGCGCGCAGGAGGTGGGGCGGCGCGAGAACGGCGTGCACGTGGTGGACCTGGCCGTGACGGAGAAGGGCTTCGAGCCGTCCCCGGTGCAGCTCAAGAAGGGCGAGCCGGTGAAGCTGGTGGTGACGCGCAAGACGGACCTGACGTGCGCCACCGAGCTGGTGATGGACGAGTACAAGATCGACGCGAAGCTGCCCCTGAACACGCCGGTGGACATCACCTTCACGCCGAACCAGTCCGGGACGCTGAGGTACGGCTGCGCGATGGGGAAGATGATCGCGGGCACGTTCGTGGTGGACTGAGCCCTCCGCATGCGCCCCTCCTCCTTCCGCGTCCTCGTGCTCACCGTGGCGGCGGTCCTCGCGGGGGCGACGCAGCCGGCGTGCTCGAAGGAGCCCCCCGCCGCGAAGGCGCCGGAAGCGGACGCGCACCAGGGCCACGGCTACACGGCCCTCCAGGAAGAGGGGCACGTGGTGAACGGGACCCTGATGCTGGAGCTGTCCGTCACGGAGAAGGGCTTCGAGCCCTCCTCGCGGGTCCTGCTCCACAAGGACCGGCCGGTGACGCTGCTGGTGACGCGCAGGACGGAGGCGACGTGCGCCACGTCGCTGGTCATCGCCGACCAAGGCATCGACGTGAAGCTGCCGCTGGACACGCTGGTGGAGGTCGCCTTCACGCCGCGTCGGCCCGGGGTGCTCCACTACGGGTGTCCGACGGGAGAGACCACCGGCCGCTTCTTCGTCCAGTAGCGCCTCCGCTCCGTTAACTGGCGCTGTCCGTCCGGGCGGGTAGGCTCGCGCGCCTGCATGGGCAGCTCGGAGCTCTTCACCCGGCACGTCTTCCTGGACCTCGAAACGACGGGGCTCGACGCCCGCGTGGACGAGGTCATCGAGGTGGGGTGCCTCTTCTTCGAGCACGGCCGGGAGGTGGATCGCTTCTCCCAGCTGTATTCCGCGTCACGCCCGCTGAACCTCACCATCCGCCGGCTCACCGGCCTCTCCGACGCGCAGCTCGCCGGGCAGCCCCGCTTCGACGCGGAGCGCGCCCGGCTGCGGGAGCGGCTCCAGGGCTGGACGGTGGTGGCGCACAACGCCCCGTTCGAGAAGGGCTTCCTGCCGGACGTGCTCGGGGGGGTGCCGGTGCTCGACTCGTGCGAGCTCATGCACTACCTGCACCCGGAGCTGCCCAGCCACTCGCTGGAGTCGCTGATGCGGTGGGCGAAGCTGGGCTCGCAGCAGCCGCACCGCGCGCTCCATGACTGCGTCGCGGTGCACGCGGTGCTGGTGCACGCGCTGGACGGCTGCGTGCGCGACGGGCGCGCGGAGGACGTGGCGGACCTGCTGGCCACGATGGACCCTCGGGCCCGCGCGGCGCTGGGGCCCACGCCGCTGCTGGAGGCCCTGTCCGACGAGGACGCTCGCGACCTGGCGATGGACGCGGAGGCCCGCCCGCTGCTGGAGCTGCTCTCGGGGCTGTGGGAGGC
>JAFADT010000533.1 GCA_023424585.1 Pseudomonadota bacterium | reverse complement strand
CCGCTCATGTGCACCGTGCCGCCGCCCACGCAGTTGGCGGTCCACGCGGCGTTGCTGCGCTCGTAGCGGCCCTTCGCGCCCTGGCGCACCAGGTGCGGCTCCTCCCACGGCAGCGGCATGAAGAAGTTGCGGCGGCTGTTGAGGATCTCGTCGTGGACGAAGTCCTTGGGCTGGTAGTGGCGGCCCTTCTCCAGCACCACGACCTTGAAGCCCGCGCGCCCCAGCTCCAGCGCGAGCGGCGCCCCGCCCGCGCCGCTGCCCACGATGCACACGTCCACGGAGGGCCGGCTCACGGGTGGTGGCCTCCGCACTCGCGCAGGCACCGGGGCCCGTCGTAGCCCTCCGGGGGCGCCATGGCGAGAGTGCCCACGGTGTCGAAGCCCATCAGGCGCCAGCCCACGCGGCCCTTGTTGCCGCCGTAGGACGGGTCGCCCAGGAAGCCCTCCAGGCTGAGCGTCATCAGCAGCTCGTAGAAGTGGGCCTCGCCGCTGCCGGCCGGGCTGTCCTTGAAGATGCCGAGCAGCTCGTCCTGCTGGGCAGGCGTGGCCTGCGCGAAGCCCTTCTGGAACATGCGCTGCGCGCGGCGCTCCAGCGCGGACAGGCCCTGGAGGAAGTCGCGGTGCATGGACCCCAGCCCCTGTGTCTCCAGGATGCGGTCGATGTAGAGCGCCACGTCCGCGTCCTGGGCGCCCGGGTCCTCGTCGCGGGGGAGGAGCCGCTCCGTGGCCGCGGCGACGACGGCGTACTCGAAGGCGGAGAAGGTGCGCAGCGCCTGCCCGGCGGCGGTGGTGCCCGTGGGCCCGGCCGGCTTGGGCGCTTCCGCCTCCTTCGAACGTTTACACGCGGCGCCGCCCAGCAGCACGACGCCACCGCCGAAGAAGGTGAGCCGCTGGATGAAGGTGCGCCGGGACAGCTTCGGGGGGAGCGAACGCGCGCGAGCCATGGCGTGCGAGCCTAACCCAGGTGCGTGTGTTTCACGGCACCGGAGGTGGGGGCCCGGGTCGGCTGTCCGCCCACCGCGCGCGTGCGACACGAATGCACCGTGAGGCGTGACGGACAACGCGCGCGGCTGACATAGGATGGCGCCCTCAACCCGGCCGACTGGACCAAGGAGAAGAACCGCATGAAACGGCACGCGTGGCTACTGGGGGCGGCGCTGGCGCTGGGATGTGGCGGCGGCAAGCCGGCCAACCCGGACGCGGGCTCGAAGCCGCAGGACGATGGCGGGACGACGGAGACGCCCTTCGTGCGGCTGACGGTGGACACGGCGCCGAGCGAGCAGCCGGCCATCTCCAACATCGCGATGGCGGTGGGCCCGAACGACCGCATCGGCATCGCGTACTTCGTGAAGGTGAACGACAAGGACTTCGAGCTGCGCTACCGCGAGGTGCAGGACGGCCAGGTGCAGGCGACGGCGGAGAAGATCGCCACCGTGCAGCGCATGTACGGCGTGTCGCTGGCGTTCAGCCCGTCCGGGCAGCCGGCGGTGAGCTACCTGGGCGGCGGCAGTGACGACTCCGTCTACTGGCTCCAGAGCGACCTCGCGGTGTCCTACCGCGACGCGAGCGGCACCTGGACCGAGCGCATCGCCGTGACGAAGGGCGACGAGGCCGTGGCGGGCAATCCGGTGAGCGACACCGGCTACCTGGTGGGGTTGAACCCCTCCATCGTCTTCAGCGGCAGCCAGGCGCTGGTCGTCTACCGCGACGGACACAACGGGCAGTTCCCGCAGCAGGACTGGGCGGGCAGCGACGTGGAGCTGGCCAGCGGCGGCCCCACGGCGTGGCAGCACCGGGTGGTGGCCTCGGGCGGCGACCAGAAGACCGCGTACGGCGGCCGGCTCCAGATGATCATGGCGGGTGAGCAGCCCGTGCTCGTCTACGACCAGGCCTTCGGGGCCGCGGACGCGAAGGGCGCGAACGTGTACTTCCAGCGTCGCAACGCGGACGGCGCGACGTGGACGCCGCCCACGCAGGTGCAGGCGGTGGGGGACACGATGCTGGGCGCGTCGCTGGCGTATGACCCGGTGGCGGGCCTGGGCGTCGCGGTGGTGGACCGCTCCAACAGCCGGCTCACGCTCATCACCTGCGCGGGCACGACGGGGACGAAGTGCGCGGCGGCGGGGGACTGGACCACGCCGGACCCCGTGTACCAGACGGGCTCTGGCGGCTGGTACCCGTCGCTGGCGTTCGACCCGAAGACGCACGACCCGTCCATCGCGTTCCACGTCTGCTCGCTGGAGGCCGGGCGCAACGAGGGCAGCTGCTCGCCGTCGGACGACGCGCTGATCATCGCCACGCGCGTGGAGGACCAGTGGCGCGAGGTGACGGTGGACACGGCGGGCGGCTGGTCGCCGAAGCTGGCGTTCCTGTCCACGGGCCAGCGGGTGGTGCTCTACCGCGCGGGCGGCACGCAGGCCCTGACGCTGGCGGTGGAGCGGTGAGCCTCGCGGGACGCGCCGTGGCGGCGCTGGGGCTGGCGGGCCTGCTCTGTGGCGCGGGCGCCGTCGCGTGCCGGGGCGACAACGAGCTGTCCGGCAGCGTGTCGGAGCTGTTCCCCGTCACGGACGTGTCCAGGGTGGAGATCCGCCGCAACCCGGAGGCGCTCCAGGTGAGCTACTTCCGCAACAACGGCCTGGACGTGGACCTGGTGGCGCGGCTCACGGTGGACACGGAGGGCGTGGACCTGAAGCCGGGCACGAAGGTGCCGCTGGGCGGCACCACGCCGTCCGGCCGGGACCGCGCGGCGGTGGTGCACGTGGCCGCGGGCGAGCCGGCGCGCGTCTTCACCCAGGTGGAGCGCGGCGACCTGGTGCTGGACGAGGGCGGCAACCCGGGCGAGCTCACGCGCGGGGACTTCTCCCTGTCGTTCAAGAAGGGCGACGGCTACGGCGCGGGGCGCAGCATGGAGGGGACGTTCAAGTCCGAGGCGCTCGACGCGGGCTTCGGCCCGGACCTGGGCGACGTGGTGGTCGACGAGCCCGCGCCCTGACGCCCCCCAGGGCTTCCGGTGGGTCGCGCCGGAAGCCTCGGGGGCTTCGCCTCACGGCGTGCAGGCGTCGAGCGAGGCCAGGCCCTGGGAGAGCTGTCCCTGGTGCGTGGCGAACTGCGCGAGCGCCGGCGCGCCGCCGTCCAGGAAGAGCTGGCGCGCGGTGTCCACGGCGTCCCGCGCGTGCACCGTCACGGTGGCGCCGCGGGCGTCCGTCACCTTCACCGCGCCGTCCGCCTGGCCCTGGGCTCGGATGAGCAGGGCGCCCGCCTCGTCGCGCGCGACCAGGCCGTCCTCCAGCGGCTCGAAGTAGCGCACCAGGGGCTCCTGGCCCTCGCGCCGCAACTCCAGCCGCATGACGCCGGACTCCGCGTCGCGGGACATCTTCAGCGTGTCCGTGGGGCTCAGCCTCACGAGGCGCGTGCCCGGGTCCTCGCCCTCCACGCTGCTCACCGGGTTGCCGCCGGTCCAGAACTCGATGCTGTTGACGACGAGCGCGTCCACCAGCGTGCCGATTTCATAGACGGGCACCACGACGAAGACGAGGAACACCAGCCACTGGACGAACTTGTTGCCGGAGACGCCCTTGTTGAACTGCCAGATCTTCTGCGTGAGCTTGAATGAGCCGAAGCAGCCCGTGGCGTGCACCATCAGGACACCCGCGCACAGCACGCCGAGCCAACGGGACGGACGCATCTGCATGAAGCCCTCCTGGGGAATGGGGACCGCGTGAAAGCGGCCACCACCATGCCACGAAGGCTCAGTCCGGCTCGCTCTGAACGAGCCCGTACTTGTGCAGGAGCGAATAGAGGTGCTTGCGGTCCAGCTCCGCCTCGCGGGCGGCGCGGGCGATGTTGCCGCGGGCGCGGCCCAGGAGGCGGGTGAGGTACTCGCGCTCGAAGGCGCGGACGAGCTCGTCCTTGCACACCTTGAAGGGCCCGGTGAACTCCACCGGCAGGAAGTCGCCGGCGGGGGTGGGCACGTCGCGGGTGAACTCGCGCAGGAGGTTGTCCCCGGCGAGCCCCGGGATGTCCACCATGTGCCGGGCGCGCTCCAGGGCGTTGCGCAGCTCGCGCACGTTGCCCGGCCAGGTGTGCCCCAGGAACTGCTCCTGGATCTTCTCCGGCAGCCGGGGCCACAGGCCCTCGCCCGCGAAGGCGTCCACGAGCAGCGGGATGTCCTCCTTGCGGTCGCGCAGGGGCGGCAGGCTGACGGTGAAGACAGACAGGCGGAAGTAGAGGTCCTCGCGGAAGCGGCCCGCCTGCGTCTCCGCCCACAGGTCCTTCTTGCTGGCCACGATGATGCGCGCGTCGAAGGAGATGGGCGACGAGGAGCCCAGGCGGCGGAACTCGCGGTCCTCGATGGCGCGCAGGAGCTTGGGCTGGAGGTCCAGGGCGAGGTCGTCGATCTCGTCCAGGAAGAGAGTGCCGCCGTGGGCGCGCTCCAGGCAGCCGATGCGCTGGCCCACCGCGCCGGTGAAGGCGCCCTTCTCGTGGCCGAACAGCTCGGATTCGATGAGCGAGTCGGACACGCTCGCGCAGTCGAAGACGACCAGGGGCCCGGCGGCGCGGGGGCTCAGCTTGTGGATGGCCTTGGCGCCCGCGCCCTTGCCGGAGCCCGTCTCGCCCACCAGCAGCACGGTGGAGTCCGTGGGGGCGATGCGCTGGAGGAGCGCGAAGATCTGCCGCATGGGCACGCTGCGGCCCACGAGGTCGCCCAGCCGGTCCTCGGCGGTGGGCTCCACCTGCACGGGGGTCATCTGCGGGCTGAAGCGCAGGCGCACGTCGCCCACTTCCAGGAGGGCGCCGGGGCGCAGGTAGGCCTCGCGCACCTGGGCGCCGTCGAGGAACGTGCCGTTGGTGGAGCCCAGGTCCTGGACGAGGAAGCGGTCGCCCTGGCGGCGCACCACCAGGTGGTTGCGGCTGACGGTGGGGTGGTCGATGACGACGTCGTTGTCGGTGGCCTTGCCGACGCGCAGGTCCTCGGTGGCGAGCGGGTACAC
>JAFADT010000491.1 GCA_023424585.1 Pseudomonadota bacterium | reverse complement strand
CGTGAGCGAAGGCACCACGCCCTGAGCCTGGCGTCGGTGTGAGCTGCTCCCCCGCGTGAGTGTCGACACGCGGGGGGCGGGCCGCTTCAGGAGGGCGTGACGCCGGCAACGAGGTAGAAGCGCACCTGGCCGGAGTTGACGGCGTAGGCGACGTCCACGCCCAGCAGGGGCAGCACCACGTTGTTGAGGTACAGCCGGAGCCCCGCGCCCACGCCCTGGGCCACGGTGACGGCCTTCTGTTGCGCCAGCGTCTGCGGCAGGTAGCCGCGGATGAGGCGGCCGCTCGGGTCGAGCAGGACGCCGTCCGAGGGCAGCTCCCTCCAGGCGATGGCGCCCGTGTCGGAGAAGCCCACGCCCCGGAAGGCCAGCGACTTCACCTTGAAGAGCGGGAAGTGGTACTCGGCGGTGAAGGTGAGCCGGGTGTCGCCGCGGAACTGCCGGTACTGGAAGCCGCGCAGCGTGTTGCCGCCCATCACCAGCTCCTGGTGGAAGGGCAGGTCCTTGCCCAGGGCCAGCTCGCCGCGCAGCACCAGGTTGTTCTCCGTGAAGAAGCGGAGGCCGTGGCGGTAGAGGAGGCCGAACTTGCGGTAGCGGAAGTCGCTCCACACGCCCGGGGAGGACACCTCGTAGGAGGCCTCCAGGTTGAGCCCCTCCGTCACCGCGTGCAGCGTCTGGCGCGAGTCCAGGCCCACCATGAAGCGCAGCGACGTGTCGCGCAGGGCCGGGCCGGTGGAGAACGCCTGGCTCGTCACCGGCTTCTTGGCGTCCGGGGACTGCGCGTCGATGCTGGCGAGGCGGTACTTCGCCGCCGCGCGCACGCGCTCGAAGAGGATGAAGCCCAGCTCGGAGCTGATGGACGCGGAGTTGAGGCGCGTGCGCCGGAGGATCTCCGGATCGTCCTGGCTGGGGCCCGGGCGGTATTCATCCACGCGGTCGCTCTTCAGCTGCCCCTCCAGGCTGAACTTGAGCTGCGGCAGGCCGAAGAGGATGGGGTCCAGGTAGCCCACGTACAGGCCGCTCTCGCCGGTGCTCACCTGCGCCGCGACGGCGACCTTCTTCGCGCGGCCGCCCAGGTTGTTCTCCGCGTAGAGCAGCCCGCCGCCGGTGTTCGCGGAGGACAGGGCCACCGTGGGGGCCACCACCCACGACGCCTTGTCCTTCACCCGCAGCACCAGCCGCACGCGCCCGTCGGACAGGGGCTCCGTGCTCACGCGGGCCTCCTGGAAGAGGCCCGTGGCCAGCAGGCGCCGCTCCACCTTCTCCAGCTCCTCGCTGTCCACCTCGTCGCCCACGTCCACGCGCCCGAACGAGCGCACCGTCCCGGAGGTCGTCTTGTTCGCGCCCTCCACCGTCACCTCCGCCACCTCGCGGCGGTCGGGCGTGGAGGCGGGCGTGTCCTCGTCGGCGTGGGCGAGGGGGGCTCCCAGGCCCGGCAGGGCCATGGCGAGGACGGACAGGTGACGGCGGACGCGGTGGGGGAGCACGCCCTGCTCATACCGCACCCTCCTCGGGTCCTGGCTGTTTCGGCGCGTGTCGGCCGGCGCGGGCGCGCGATGCTCAACGTTCGGCGCGCGCCGCCCGGGGGCCGGGTTGCCCGAGGCTCCACGGGAGGACCATCCGACACGCGGGCCCACCCGCCTCGTCGACGAGGCGGCGCTCCCGGACCGGACGCCTTCCCGCCGGGCGGGTGAGCGGGACGGGGCGCTTTGCGCGGGGGCGGGTGGAGGCTACCGTGCGGCCCGCATCGGCCGTGGTCCCCGTCCCGCACCCGAGGAGTCCCTTCGCATGTCCCGCGCCGCCCCCGACTTCGACCTGGCCTCCGTGGACGTGGAGGGCTTCTACCGGGAGCTGAAGGCGCTGCGCGCGCGGCTGGACGCGAACCTGGGGGACGCGGACGCGGCGCACCTGCGGAAGATGGAGCGCTGGGGCAGGGTGGCGTCGGTGCTGGGCGTGGCCACGGCGTGGATCGCCCCCAACCCGCTCTCCGCCGTGGCGCTGGGCCTGGGCCGCTCCACGCGCTGGCTGCTCATGCACCACGTGGGGCACCGCGGCTATGACCGCGTGCCGGGCATGCCCGCGTCGCGCACCAGCAAGGGCTTCGCGAAGGGCGCCCGCCGGTTCGTGGACTGGCTGGACTGGATGCTGCCGGAGGCGTGGGTCTTCGAGCACAACGTGCTGCACCACTCGCACACCGGCGAGGAGGCGGATCCGGACCTGCTGGAGCGCAACGCGGAGGGCACGCTGCGCGACACCGGCCGGCCGCTGCCCCTGCGCTACGTGCAGCTGGGGCTCCTGGCCCTCACGTGGCGCGCGAGCTACTACGCGCCGGAGACGCTGGGCTCGCTGCGCCGCAAGGGGCGGCGCGAGGGCGGGGCGCTGACGCGCGCGGAGGTCTGGGAGCTGGTCTCGCGCTGCTACCTGCCCTACGCGGCCGTCTACTTCGGGCTGTACCCGGCGGCGTTCCTGGTGCTGGGGCCGTGGGCGGCGTTCAGCGTGCTCTGCAACTCCGTGCTCGCGGACGTCGTCACCAACCTGCACACGTTCTTCGTGGTGGGGCCCAACCACACCGGCGAGGACCTGTACCGCTTCGACTCGGCGCCCGCGAACAAGGCGGAGCGCATGGTGCAGCAG
>JAFADT010000484.1 GCA_023424585.1 Pseudomonadota bacterium | reverse complement strand
CGGGCTCGAAGCAGAGGATGACGGTGGAGCCCATCTCGAAGCGGCCCAGCTCGCCGCCCTTCTCCACCGGGATGGCCGTGCCGTAGGTGTGCACCTTGCCCGGCTGCCCCTGGTGCGTGGTGATGTCCTCGTAGGACGCCTTGATGCGCGACACGCAGGTGGCGCCCACCTTCACCACCGCCACCTTGCCGGCCACGGTGTCCAGGTACGTCACGAGCCGCTCGTTCACGCAGAACAGCGACTGCTTGTTCTTCACCGACGCGGGGTTCACCGGCCAGAACTCACCCGGGATGTACGCGTACCCGGTGATGGTGCCGCCCAGCGGCGCGTGGATGCGGTGGTAGTCGCGCGGGGACAGGTACAGCGTCGTCCAGGCGCCGCCGTGGAACGGCTTCGCCGCCTGCGAGTCCC
Source organism: Pseudomonadota bacterium (assembly GCA_023424585.1). GTDB lineage: Bacteria > Myxococcota > Myxococcia > Myxococcales > Myxococcaceae > Corallococcus. Next base: position 8,048 of record JAFADT010000484.1, on the reverse strand, counting down.
CCAGCAGCTCATCCACCGTGTACTCGATGCCCTTCGCCTGCAGGCAGCGGCCGTTGTCCGCGTAGCCCACCTGGGACACGCGGCCGTCCACCGGCGACACGACGACCTGCTCGCCCGCGTCGATGGGCCGCAGGCCCGGCTTCAGCCCGCGGGTGAAGAACTGGGCGAAGGTCGGGTACTTCTCGAAGGAGTGCTCCGCCTCCTCCATGTCCACGTTGTACGCCCTGGCGAAGGCGCGCATGGCCCAGTGGTGCACCGGCGCGGGCGCGGGCAGGCGCGTGGCCAGGCCCACCGCGGAGGACACCGCCGACTTGGGCAGCACGCGCATCAACTTCATGAAGGTCTGTTCGTTCATCGAAGGTCGTCAGCTCTGAAAGAGAGGGTTCAACGCCCGCCATCGTCCGCGGGCACCGTGCCGCCGTCCTGATAACGGCGCACGGTCCGCATGGCGCTCTTGGGTAACAGCGCCAGCACACGGCCGTCTTCAATCACCAGGACGGTGTCCCGGTGGCTGGGGTAGCCCAGCTGGCAGGAGGCCCGGTCGCTCAGCTGCCAGGCATCCCGCATCCCCCGCCCCTCCACCGTGACCGGCGTGGCGCGGGTGAAGCACCCCTCGAAGCCCGCCACCAGCTCGGCGGCCGGGGTGCCCATCTGGGGCCCGGCGATCACCCCGGCGTCCCCGGGCCCGGCGTCCGCCGGCTCCTCCGCCGGGGGCTCCGGCGGGCGGGGGATGTTCGTCTGCGAGGGGTCCACGTTGGGCAGCGTCCGGGCCTGGGCCACGGCGCGGCGCTGCTCCTCCTGCTCCGCCTGCATCCGCGCGCGGCCCTCCTGGATGCGCTGGAGCAGGGACTGCGACGCGGCCGAGTCCACGCTGTCCGCGGGCACGCGCTGGAGCTGCGCCTCGATCTCCCCGATGGAGGGGTCCAGGTACGCCTCGTCCAGCTTCTGGGCGTACAGCACCGTCCACCGGCGGCTGGCCTGCTCGAACTCAGGCGAGGGCGGCGCGGGCGAACGGCTGCACCCGGCGACGACGAGGAAGGCTGCGAGACCAAGGCCCATGAAGGGCCGCTTCGGACGGAGGACCTGGGGACGCACGGCCCCGGTTTATGCCACCTTCCGTCCGGCCGCGCCCCTTTTCCGCACGGGCCGCGCCTTCCCGCCTACACGCCCAGGAACAGCCGCTTGCCGAAGTTGAGCGCCAGGTCCGCGTCGAAGATCTTCTGCGCGGAGGTCTCGATGTCGTACTCCACGCGCAGGTACTCCACCGTGCGCGCGTCCGTGTCGCAGATGACGAAGCAGGCCCGGTTGTCGTAGTCGCGCGGCTGGCCCACGCTCCCCACGGACACGATGTACTTGTAGCCCTTGCGCAGCACGAACTTCTGGGCCACCACGTCGTTCACCTCGCCGTTGCCGATGGCGAACGCGCGGCACAGGTGGCTGTGGCCGATGAACGTCACCTCCGGCAGCTCCGCCACGTACGGCGTCAGCTCCCGCGCCTGCTCCAGCGCGAAGATGTACTCGTAGGCCTTCGGGTCGATGGGAGACCCGTGGCAGAAGCCCACCTCCCCGATGCGGTACGTGTACGGGAGGCTGCGCAGCCAGGCCAGGTTCTCGTCGGAGATGACGTTGGCGCTCCAGTCGAGCGCGTGCCGGGCGGCGTCGTAGTAGTACGAGTAGTCCATCCGCCCCGCCACCGCCGCGTCGTGGTTGCCCAGGAGCGTGATCTCCGCCACCGAGCGCACCAGCTCGCAGCACGGGTTGGGGGACGCCCCGTACCCGACGATGTCCCCCAGCGACACGAAGCGGTCCACCTTCTGGTGCTCCGCCACCCTCAGCACCTCCGTGAGGGCCTCGATGTTGGAGTGGATGTCGGAGATGACGGCGATGCGCATGGGAACCCTATGGGTGGGTCTGCTGCTGGGAGATGATGCGCCGCAGACTCGTCAACGCGTCCGCGTCCAACGCTTCGAATCTCAGGCCCATGCCAGGAGGGTGGCCGGAGGGCTGCTCGTCCTGCCGCAGCCAGACGACCGTGGCCTGGGCCTGCAACTGCGTGTCCGTCGCCTGCTGGGTGAGCCGCACCTGCGTCCGCGTCCCCGCCGCCAGCGGGGTGCTCGTCCTCACGAAGAGGCCGCCCTCGCTCAGGTTGGCGATGCGTGCATACAGGGTCACGTTCTCACCCTCGCACCAGCAGCGCAGGAGGGTGCCGACCCGCGCGTGCTTTCGGTTCTCGCTCAACCCGGGGACCTCCCGGCGTGGCACCTTCCCGGCCACGTCGGCGCTGAAAAAGGACGTCCGCACCGGATTTATTCATCCACTGCGTCCGACCGAGCCTAGGGAGGGTGGGCAAGGCCCGTCAAGTTCCACACCGGGCCCTCCGCCCCGGCGACGCTCCCCTACCCGCCCAGCGGGCCCAGGTCGTCGAAGTGGGTGAGCTTCTTGAACTCGGCGAAGCGGGCGTGGATCTCCGGGCGCTGCACCTCGCGCAGGCGCTCCAGGCTGAACTTCTCCACGGTGAAGGAGGCCATCACGCTGCCCATGACCATGGCCTTGCGCAGCACCTGCTGATCCACCTTGCCGGCGCCGGAGCTGGCCAGGGTGCCCATGAAGCCGCCGGCGAAGGTGTCACCCGCGCCGGTGGGGTCGAAGACCTCCGACAGGGGGAAGGCGGGACAGGCGAAGATGTGGTCCTGGTCGAAGAGGAGCGCGCCGTGCTCGCCGCGCTTGATGACCACGCGCGTGGGCCCCATGGCGAGGATGGCGCGGGCGGCCTTCACCACGTTGTGCTCGCCGGACAGCTGGCGCGCCTCCGCGTCGTTGATGAAGAGCAGGTTCACGCGCTGGAGCGTCTTGAGCAGCGCGGGGCGGCTGCCCTGGATCCAGAAGTTCATCGTGTCCGCGGCCACCAGCCGGGGCGACTTCACCTGATCCAGCACGCGCGACTGGAGCTCCGGGTGGATGTTGCCCAGGAAGACATAGGGCGTCTCGCGGTAGGCGGCCGGCAGGTTCGGCGAGAAGGACTCGAAGACGTTGAGCTGGGTGTCCAGCGTCTGCGCCTCGTTGAGCTCCCAGCCGTACTTGCCCTTCCAGCGGAAGGTGCGGCCGGCCTCGCGGGTGAGCCCCTCCAGGTCGATGCCCCGCCCGCGCAGGAACTGCAGGTGCGCCTCCGGGAAGTCCTCGCCCACCACCGCCACCAGCTGCACGGGGCTGAAGAAGGACGCGGACGTGGAGAAGTAGGTGGCCGAGCCACCCAGCACGTCCTCCTTCTTGCCGAAGGGCGTTTCCAGCGAGTCCAGCGCGATTGAACCGACGACGAGAAGAGACATGGAGGCTTCTTCCTGGGGGTGACCCGGCGCCAACGGCGGGCGTCAGGGCACGGCGCATTCCAGGGGAAACCCCGTGCCCGTGCCGGGTACGACACCTTCCCGGCAACGTCAAGGGGACAACGGTCTAGAAGGTCGGGATGCCGGTGGTGGTGATGAGCGACTTCAGGTCGTCGTCGGTGAAGAACAGGCCCGCGCCGAAGAAGAAGTCGCGGCCGGCGATGAGGCGCCGGGTGGCCGTGTCGCGCTGCTGGGCGTTGAGGATGTCGTCCATGCCCGCCATGACGAACAGGTGGTCGAACGCCTGGGCGCGCAGCGTGGCGCGCAGGCGCGGGTAGCGCAGCTCGTCCGCCGTGAAGTTGAACGCGTCCATCTTCAGGGTGAGCGCGTCGTCGAAGAGGTGCAGGTCCGCGCCCACGCCGCCGGTGGACTCGATGAGGCCCACGCGCAGGGTGGTGAAGTAGTAGCGCTTGGCGAACTGGAGGCTGACCTTGAAGGACTCCTTGGTCACCTTCTGCGTCTGGATGACCGGGTCGCCCTCGGACGGCGGGTTCGTCTGCACCACCTGCGTGCTGACGGAGCCGCGCGGGTCGTCGATGATCTCCAGCAGGTAGTACTTGTCCGGCTTGGGGATGAGCCGCAGCGTCAGGCCGTTCTTCGACGCGCCCTGCGACACCAGGTAGCTGCTGAACAGGCCCACCTCCGTCTGGAGGGTGCTCAGGCGGGTGGCGAACTCGCTCACGTCGGTGACGGCCTCGCTGAGGCGCTGGCCCAGCTGCTCGTCGGTGAGCAGCGCGCCCGCGGCGCCCTCGCCGTCCTTCACCTTGCGGGTGATCTCCTCCAGGTTGGCGAGCGTGCTGTCCAGCCGCCCCAGGGTCTGCTTGAGGCTGGAGACGCTCTCCTTGAACTCCCCTTCCCCGCTGCCCACGATGTTCTTCACGGTGCCCAGCACCTGGCGAACGTCCTGGGTGATCATCTCCACGTTGGTGACGATGCGCGTCACCTCCGCGCCGTTGCCCTGGGTGATGGCGCGCACGTCCGCGGACACGCCCTCCACGTTCGCCATGATGGTGTCCAGGCGATCCGTGTTGCGGCGCACCGTGGCGTCCACCGAGTCCGACAGGCGGACCAGGTTCTCCACGATGCGCTCCAGGCTGCCCGCGCCCTTCTCGCCGCCCAGCACCTCGCGCAGCGCGCCCGTCACCTGCTGGATGTCGGAGGTGATCTGCGACAGGGACTCGAAGACGGCCTCCACGCCCTGCGTGTCGATGACGCGGCGGATCTGCCCGCCGTTCTCCAGCTCCGGCGCCTGCTCCGTGCCGGGGTTCAGGTCCAGCAGGTAGTCGCCCAGGAGCGACTCCGAGCGCTTGGTCACCGCGGCGTCCTGGCGCAGATCCACGCCCTTGCGGATCTTCAGCCAGACCTTCGCGCGCGTGCCCTCCAGGCTGATGTCGCTGATCTCCCCCACGGGGATGCCGGCGATCTGCACCCGGCCGCGCACCGCCAGGCCGGACGCGTCCCGGAAGTAGGCCCACACCTGGGTGGAGTCACGGTCGCTCAGCCCGCCCTTCTTGGCGAACAGCACGAACGTGATGAGGAATGCCCCGGCGGCGAGGACCAGCAGGCCAACACGGAAGGGCGTGACGAGCTTCTTCACCTGATGTGACTCCGAGCGCTACCACCGGCCGCGCGCGACTCTAACGATTTGCATGACGGGTGCCAGCTTTTCATGCAGGGCTGAAATCCTGGGGGGCCGGCTTCCCCACACGGGGGGCTCAGTTCTTGCCGAACCAGGTCTGGAGGAAGACCTGGACGGCCGGGTGCTGGGACTCGCGCAGTTGCTCCGGCGGGCCGTGCTCCACGATGAGGCCCTTGGACAGGAAGGCGATCTGGTTGGCCACGTTGAAGGCGGACGCGATGTCGTGGCTGATGACCACGCTGGTGACGCCCAGCTCCTTCTGCGCGGTGAGGATCATGTCGTCCACGGAGTCCGTGGTGATGGGGTCCAGGCCGGTGGTGGGCTCGTCGTAGAGGACGACCTTGGGGTCGAGCACCACGGCGCGCGCCAGGCCCACGCGCTTGCGCATGCCGCCGGACAGGTCCGCGGGGAAGCGGTCCTCCACCGAGCGCTTGAGCCCCATGAGGTCCAGGCGCTTGCGCACCTGGGCGCGGATCTCGTCCTCGGACAGCCGGGTGTGCTGGCGCAGCGGGAAGGCGACGTTCTCGAACACCGTCATGGAGTCGAAGAGCGCGGCGGCCTGGAACACCATGCCGAAGCTGCGGCGCACCTGCTGGAGGGCCTCCACGCTCATGGGGACGATGTCCTGCCCGTCGACGATGACCTGGCCGCTGTCCGGCTTGAGCAGGCCGATCATGTGCTTCATCAGCACCGTCTTGCCGGAGCCGGAGCCGCCCAGGATGACGCAGGTGCTGCCCGCGGGCACGGTGAGGTTGATGCCGGTGAGGACCTTGTTCCCCGAGAACGTCTTGTGCAGGTCGACGATGTCGATCATCGCCCGCTCGGAGCCGGGGGCCGCGGGCGATGTCGGGGTCGGCGGGCCCATCAGTGCATCAACATGCCGACGATGAAGTCGAGGATGAAGATGGACAGCGCGCTGGACACCATGGCCTCCGTGGTGGCCTGGCCCACGCCCTTGGCGCCGCCGGACGCGTTGTAGCCCTTGTAACAACAGATGAGGGCCACGGTGAGGCCGAAGATGGCGCCCTTGAGGAGGCCCTCGTAGACGTCGGCCGGGGCCAGCCACTGCTGCGTGCGTGACAGGAAGGTGCCGGGGGAGATGCCCAGGCCGAAGACGGCGACGACGTAGGCGCCCGCCATGCCCGTGGTGTTGAAGAGCATGGTGAGCGCGGGGACCATGAACAGGCCCGCGAGCACCCGGGGCACCAGCAGGTACTGCACCGGGTTGACGGCCATGGTCTCCAGCGCGTCCACCTGCTCGGTGACGCGCATGGTGCCCAGCTCCGTGCACATGGCGGAGCCCGCGCGCATGGTGACCATCAGCGCGGCGAACACGGAGGCCAGCTCGCGGGTGAGCGTCAGCGCGACGGTGGGGCCCACCAGGCTCTCCGCGTCGAACAGGGCGAACGCGGTGGAGGTCTGGAGGGCGAACACCATGCCGGTGAAGGTGCCGGTGAGCCCCACGATGAAGATGGAGCCCACGCCCACGAAGTCCAGCTGGGTGAAGAGGTTGTGCAGCCGGAACGGGCGCCGCACGCTCCAGCGGAAGACGTCCAGCCCGAGGGCGACCACGCCGCCCAGGCTGCTGACGACGTCGATGAGGCCCTTGCCCAGTCCCTCCACCGACTGGACGAAGGCGGCGGTGAACCGGTTGGGTTTGCTGGGGGTCTCGGTCGTCATGCGCTCAGGCGGGCGACTCTACGTGCTCCGGACGGCGGCACAAGGGAACTGAGCGCGGCCCCATCCCACCCCCACCTCCATCGGTTGGCTGGCCGGGGGGCGCCCACGCGGCGTGAGGGTGCGATGCGATGGGACTTCCTCCGCCTGGGGTCGGCCGTTATGTTCCGCGACCCTCTTTACTTCCACGCCCGGCGCGCCCCTGCGGGGGAGTTGCCGGGCCAGAGCGACACGACAGCATGGCTACTCCGAAGGTCGGCGGCGAGGTGGATGCCCAGTGCACCCGCTGCAAGATGAATCTGGCGCACACCATCCTCGCGATGGTCGGTCCCAAGATCGTGCGCGTCCGCTGCAACACCTGCGGCGGGGACCACGCGTTCCGAGGCGTCGCGGGCGTCACGGACCGCCCCACGAAGGCCTCCACGACCCGCGCGCCCCGCGCGGCCACGTCCAGCGGCACGCCCCGCGCGGAGAAGGTGGTCATCTCCTTCGACGAGCAGCTCGCGGGCAAGGACATCGCGAGCGCGCCCAAGTACAGCCCGAAGGACACCTACAAGGTCGACCAGGTGCTCCACCACCCGACGTTCGGCGTCGGCCTGGTGACGGCGGTGCGCGGCGACAAGGTGGATCTCACCTTCCGCTCGGACACCAAGACGCTGGTGCACGGCCGGGGCGGTCCTCCGGTGGAGAAGCCCGTCTTCAGTCCGCCGACGAACAAGCACTCCGGACCCGCGGACAAGCCCATGGCCGAGCCGTCCGCGGACGCGGTCGCTGAGACTTCCCTGCCTTCCGGGGATTGACCCGGAGGCTGGAGCGGCGGTCAACTGACACACCTGGGTGTCCCGTATGCGTCCGCCGCTCCACCTCGCTCTCTGCCTCCTGCTGCTGGGTGCCGCCGTGGCGAGGGCGGAACCGCCGGAGGTGGAGGCGACGCCCGGGCGCGTGGTGCTCGGGCAGGACGTGGCCGTGGAGGTGCGGGTGCGGGTGCCCAGGGGCACCGGCGCCGTGCGCGCGGCGGCCTCCTCCGGCACCTGGGCGCAAGCGCGGCTGGAGGGCGGCGCCGAGCGCGTCTTCCGCTGGACTCCCCCGCCGGTGCGCTACCCGCTGTGGGCGGTGCTCGCGTTCTGGGTGGAGGATGGCCGCGCGCCGGAGGTCACCACCGTGCGGCTGCCGCTGTTCGGGCGCACCACGCTGGAGGTGTCCACGGCGCCGGGCGCGGACGTGGTGGTCGCGGTGGGCGACGGGCGCTTCGGTCCGGTGAAGGCGGATGGGCACGGCCGGGCGCAGGTGCCCGTGGAGGTGCCGCCGGACACGACGGAGGCGCGCGTGCTCGCGACCCGCGGGGCGCT
>JAFADT010000411.1 GCA_023424585.1 Pseudomonadota bacterium | reverse complement strand
GCCCAGGCAGACGGCGGGCCCCCTCGCGGTGAGCGCGTCCAGGCGCGAGAAGTCCCCGGGCGCGGCGCGCGGGGTGCCGTCATCGAGCGAGAAGCCGGCGCCCGCGCAGCGGGCCTCCACGGTCGCGGAGGGCAGCAGGCCGAGCACCTGCACGCGCGCGGCGTCCAGCCCCGCCTGCCGGTGCACGTGGGCGAGGAGCGCGGGGAGCTCGTTCACGAAGTGCCGGGGCATCTTGCCGGGGCGCACGATGACGGCGACGAGGTCCGCGTCCACGGCGGCGATCCACCCGAGCTGCGGGCGGCTCGCGGCGTCGCGCACGGTGCCCGTCTTGGTGGCGACGCCCTTGAGGGCCTTCGACGTGGCCAGGCCGCTGAGCGTGCCCTCATCCACGTTGCCGGTGAGGAGCGCGAGCACGTCCGGCCGCGCCTCCGCGAGCAGCCGGTACGCCTGCGCCATGCCCCACGGGGACAGCCCGTGCGCGGAGCGAAGCCCGATGGCCTCCGTCATGTCCGCGGGCAGGCCGGTGAGGCCCACGGAGGACAGCACGGGGCCCCAGACACCGAAGCCCGCCGGCGCGCGGCCCGTGGCCTCCCAGTCCAGGAACCAGCCGTTGCACGAGCGCAGGAGCGCGGTCCGCGCGTCCACCTTCGGAGGCAGGCCCGCACCACAGGCCCACTCCTGCACGCCCGGGCGTGGCGCGAGGAGCGGGGGCGCGCTGGCGCCGCGCGGCGAAGCTCCCGCGTCCGCTCGCGCGAGGGCGGTCCCCGCCGCGTACAGGAACGGCTTGAGCGCGGAGCCGTAGGGCACCGCGCGCCGCACGTCGCCCTCGGCGAACAGCACCTCTCCCGAGTGCCGGCTCACCACCACCGTGGCCGGCGCGGGCGCGAGCACCGCCACGTCCGCCAGCTCCTCCACCGTCAGGGTCGCGGCCCACCGCGCGCCGTCCTGACACTGCCGCAGCCTGCGCGTCAGCGCGGCGGGGAAGCCGGTGTGCTCACCGAGGATGCGCGCCAGGCCCCTCCGCGCTCGCCGCGTGTCCACCGCCGGCGCGCTGGCCACCGCCTGCGCCGCGCTCGACAGGGATTGATAGGGCCCGTCGCGCCACGCGGGCAGCTCGCCGCTCACCGTCAGGGCGAAGGCCTCGTGGAAGAGCCGGTCCTCGCTGGACGCGGGACAGGCCCACCACAACAGCTGGTGCGCCAGCTCATGCCGCAGCGCCGTGCGCGTCCTCGCATCCAGCACGCCGGGCGCGTTCTGCCGCAGCTCCACCACGCCGGGCCGTCCCTGCGCGTTGCGCTCGGGCGGCAGCGCCGTGCCCTGCTGGAGCGCCACGGTGACGGGGGCCCTCGTGGGGAGGCCCCCCGCCTGCGCCGCGTACTGCGCCTCCAGGGACGTCCAGGCGGCCTGGGCCTCGCGGCGCAGGTCCGCCTCCGGGGTCACGTCCCCCCGCGTGACGAAGGTGGGCGAAGCCGACAACACCACGGCGACGGCGACGGCCCACCCCATGGGCTACAGGTCACTCACGGACGTCTTCGAGGGCACCACCTTCAGCACGTCCGACGCCGTGCGCCCCCGGATGCGCGCCGAGTACATGTCCTCGATGGTCGCGGGCGGCGCCGCGAACGTGCCCGCGAACTGCGCGCGCATCACGTAGCCCACCGTGCGCGGGCTGTCGCTCCACCACGCCGGCTCCTCGAAGAAGAACGTCGCGTGCGAGGGGTCCAGCTGCCGACGCTTGAGCGCCTCCGGCGCCAGCGGCAGCGAGTGCGGCGGCCCCCGGAAGACCTTGTCCTCCTGGAGCGGGACGAAGCCCGCCGGCACCGCGTCCTCCACCACGTAGTACGCGGAGCGCGCCCGGTTCTCCCCGCGCGCGTCCAGCTTCAGCTCCACGTAGACGTCCTCGCCCTGCGTCACGGACGCGCCCGCCTCCAGCCTCACCTTCCCGCCCTCGCGCAGCACGTAGTACGCGCGCTCCACGGACATCCCGTTCACGCGCGGCTGCACGTCCTTGAGCGGCGTCGCCGCGGCGGCGCGCAGCGTGGCGACCCCGTCGAAGCCGCCCACGTCCACCGTGCGGGTCCCCGCCGGCAGCGTGGCGACCAGGCCCATGCCGCGCGGCGCGAACCTCACCGGCGCCGACGCGCCCTTCACCTCCGGCGGCGCCATGCCCTTGAAGGCCTTCGCGTCGCGCTCCACCAGCCAGAGCGAGTGCAGCAGCGCCGTGCTCCGGTCGAAGGTGGACAGGCCCGGCTCGCTCAGCATCTCCAGGATGCGCTTGCGCGCGCGCGTGAGGTCCAGCGCGCCGAACGACGCCGCGTGCGCGGTGATGGCGGTGAGGCCCACGCGCCGCAGCGGGTAGCGGTAGAACGCCTCGGGCGTCTCCGCGTCCCCCTGGAGCCCCGCGAGCCTCGCGAAGCCCTCGTTGCTCTCCTTCACCAGCCCCTGGATGCGCTCCTGGAGGCCGGGCTCCTTCATCACGCCCGCCTTCTCCGCGGCCAGCACCGCGAGCGCCAGCGGATACAGGTCCCCCGGCTTCGCGGCCTCCACCAGCGCGCGCACCCGCGCCGCCTGACGCGGGCCCTGGAGGCGCGCCAGCACGTAGGCGCGCGTCGCGTCGTACTCCGGCGGCAGGTGCTCCTGCGCCTCCAGCCACTTCGCGCTCTCCTGGATGCGCACGTCGTCGCGGTCCACCAGCCCCGCCTCGGACGCGTATGCCAGGCCGTCCAGCGCGATGAGCGTGAGCGGCAGGCTGGGCTCGTTGTAGCCGCCGAACCAGGTGAAGCCGCCGCCCTTCACCGCGAGCCCCAGGATGCGCGCCGTGCCCTGCACGGAGCGGCTGCGCGCCTCGGCCAGCAGCGCCTGCGACTCCGGGTCCAGCTTGTCCAGCGCGCCCGCCTTCTGGAGCACCTGGTACACCGCCACGTTGGGCACCGTCGTGGAGACCAGCTGCTCCAGGCACCCATACGGGTACGTGAGCAGCTCGCGCACGTTGGTGAGCGCCGCGTCCACCGTGGACGGCTGGAGCACCAGCTCCACGCGCGTCAGCGTGGCCGCCCCCGGCGCCTCCAGCGCCAGCGCGCCGCCGCCCCACGCGCTCACC
>JAFADT010000404.1 GCA_023424585.1 Pseudomonadota bacterium | reverse complement strand
CGGACTCCCGCGAGGCACCGTCGGCGGGGCGCACGTTAGACGCGAGCGCTGCCTCCGCCAAGCATCAAGGCCGGGGCCGCAGGTTACGGATGGAAGGCGCCCGCGCTTCCGTGCGAGGAGGCTCGGCATGACTGCTCACCGAGGGTTGGGGTGGCTGTGCAGCCTCCTGTTGTGGACCGCGTGTGCGGGCTCGGAGATGCGAGCGCCGCGAGGCTACTCTCAGATCGAGATGGACTCCGCGACAGCGGGATGCCTGCGCAACCCGGCCTGTGCCTCGCAGGTGGGACAGGACGCGGTCCTGCCGTGGCTGTCGCGGGCGGTGGTCCGGGCAGGTCAGGCCGCGGCGGTGATGCGCCTGTGGGAAGCGGCGGAGGTGGCCCGCGTCGAGCACGTGCTGGTGGAGTGCGCGAAGCGGGCGAACCACGAGGTGAACGAGCGGATGTTGGGGCCCGGGCAGCGGACGAATCGCCAAATCTGCGAGGAGCGGGTGGTGGATGCGAACGGGCGGACGGTGAAACGGGCCGTGCTGCTGGGGAACGCGAAGCACGCTGCGGCGCTGGCATGCGTGCAGGAGCAACTGGGCGTCACGGAGGCGGGACGGTTCAGCCTGGAGCCGCGCTACCTGAGGGATGCGAAGACGGGCCAAACGCGGTGGTTGGAGCCGGAGGAGGTGGCTCGCTGGCTGGCCGCGGGACAGTTCTTCCTGCTGATGGGGACCATCGCGCCGGACGTGGTGCTGCACGCCTTGGGGAACCCGCTGAAGGTGCAGCGGATCTACGACTTCAAGTTCCCGTGCCCGGTGACCAACCCGCCCCGATGGGACATCTACCCTGAAGGGAGCCCCTTCGCGGACAAGCCGCAGAATGCGGTGTACCAAGAACTCCTGTCGAGTGAGCAGACTCCACGCCTTGTTTCCCCCAATATGGGAGTCGAACGATGAGCGGGCGGGTGCCAAGGCTTCGGGAAGGGATGGAGATCGAGGGCGAGTCCGTCGTCTTCTTGAGGGAAGGCGTGAGCATCGCCTTCTACCTGCGCGCCCCTCATGACGAGTTCGCCCCTGCCCTGTGGCGTTCCCTGGAACGCTACCGCCAGGCCATCGAACCGATGCGCCTGCGTTGGTATTGGGACTGTTACACGGGGGACTGGCCGGAGCTGGATGCAAGTGGCGAGGCCGACTTGCGCAAGAGGATTCTGGGCTCCTCCTGCTTCATCGAGGTGACCGAGCTGTCTCACTCTGTGACAGGAGCTGCTTTCCGGTATCACGGAAGGGGGAGTGGGTCGGTCCGCCTTCGTCGGGATTATCCCGAGAACGCCTGCGCGGCTGAGTTCTGGTTGCCCACCGAGTTCCTGGACGAGCGCGGGCCAGAGTGGATCCGCGCCTTGGCCATCGACCTGGGGCGTGAGCTGCCCTGGAACTCGGGGCACGCGGGGCTCTCGCTCGAACTGGGCACCTGGCCCCAGACCCTCACGCCTCGCCTGCGTGAAGTGACCCGGCGCCATCCGGGCTTCGATCTGCCTCGGTCGCGTGAGCTGTCCCTGTACCTGGGCACGAAGCTCCGTCCCCCCGCGTGGCTCACGTTCCTGGGCCCGCCGGTCCTGACTGAACTGGGTGGCGTGGAGGGCCTGCGCTCCCGGCTGCGCTCCCCATCAACCCAGGTCGAAGCGCTGTCTCCGGACCGTGCCCTGGTATCGTTGGGGCCGGTTCCCGAAGCCGGGGACCTGGAAGCCGGTGACACGCTGCCCGCGTACCGCGAGCTGGCCCGCGTGCTGGAGCCGTGGCTCTACGCGCACTCAGGGGAATGGGGCTTCTTCACCGAAGCCGAGGTCCGCCTGTGGGAGCGCCGCTTCCTCTGACCGCGCGCCGGGCAGGCGTGCCCCGCCGGGCGCGGGCCCTGTGGCATCATCCCCGGCAGCCATGTCGCAGACGCCTCGCAAGGTCTCGCTCGTCCTGAGCTACCAGTACCCCGGCAAGTACGCCTTCACCGTGCTCGCCGGCGCCGTGGAGGCGGACCCCGCGCTCGCGGACGTGTCGCTGCACTTCCCTCGCAGCCGCGAGGCCCTGCTGGACACCCTGCGCGCGCGCGTGGACGTGGGCGACACCGTCGTCGCCGCGTGGTCCTTCTACTCCGCCAGCTTCGGCCCCTCCGTGGAGGAGCTCACGTGGGTGCGCGAGCGGCTGGAGGGCCGCGACGTCCTCTGCATCGCGGGCGGCGTGCACGCCACCGCGGAGACGCTCCAGACGCTCCAGGCCGGCTTCGACCTCGTCGCCGTGGGCGAGGGCGAGCACACCCTGCGCGCCATCCTCGCCCGCGTCCTCAAGGGCGAGGACCCGCGCGCCACGCACGGCACCGCGCACCTCGAGGACGGCAAGCTCGTGCAGCGCGGCCACGGCGAGGGCGTGCGCCTGGACGACTTCCCGCCGTTCGCCGTGAAGCACGTGAAGTACGGCGCCATCGAGATCACCCGCGGCTGCATCTACGCGTGCCGCTTCTGCCAGACGCCCTTCATGTCCAAGGCGCGCTTCCGCCACCGCACCATCGCCAACATCGCCCACTGGGCCCGCGAGCTGCGCCGCATGGGCCGGCGCGACCTGCGCTTCATCACCCCCACGTCCCTGTCCTACGGCACCGCCGACGAGACCGTGAACCTGGCCGCCGTGGAGGCGCTGCTCGTCGCCGTGACGGAGGCCATGGCCCCGGACGGGCGCGTCTACTACGGCACCTTCCCCTCGGAGGTGCGCCCGGAGCACGTCACGCCGGAGGCCCTGGCGCTGCTCAAGCGCTACGTGGCCAACGACAACCTCATCATCGGCGGCCAGTCCGGCTCCGAACGCATCCTCCAGGCCACCCGGCGCGGCCACGACGTGGAGACCGTGGTGCGCGCCGCCCGGCTCGCGGTGGAGGGCGGCTTCGTGCCCAACGTGGACTTCATCCTGGGCCTGCCGGGGGAAGAGCCCGCGGACGTGGACGCCACCCTGGACCTCATGCAGCGCCTGTCCGACCTGGGCGCCCGCGTGCACGGCCACACCTTCATGCCGCTGCCCGGCACGCCGTTCCGCGACGCGCCCCCCGGGCGCCTGGACGCGCGCACCCGGCAGCGGCTGGACTTCCTCGCGTCCCAGGGCCGCCTGTATGGCCACTGGAAGGCCCAGGGCGTGCTCGCGGAGGCCATCGCCTCCCGCAGACAGCCGCGCGCCCGCTAGCCGCACCCGTTACACTGCCCCGCGCGATGGCTGAACAGACGCCTTACTGGCTCCTCATCTCCGTGCTCTTCAGCTCCCAGCCCCTCACCCCGGCGCTGGCCATGACGCTGCACGAGGCCGCCTACGAGCTGTACACGCGCGGCGAGGGCTCGCGCGAGGTGGCTGGCGATCTGCTCTCCGGCCGCGTGAACAACCTGCGCAAGGACGTGTCCCTGGGCGGCATCGCCGGGCCCGCCTTCGAGGCCGAGATCGAGACCGAGCGCGGCTCCGGCGTCGTCCGCTTCGTCCTCACCCGCCAGGGCCTGGAGATGATGAAGGCCCAGCCCCCCGCCGCGCCCGCCAGGCCGAAGTACCTCAACTGAGGAAGCGTCCCCCCGGCCGCCCGGCCGCTCCCGGCGCGGCGCCCCGTCACCACCTTGAGGGCTCAAGGGAGGAATGACGGCATGGACCCCAAGGACGAATACCTCAAGAAGAGCGCCGGCATCCCGCTGGACCCCCGCAAGCAGAAGGACCCGGACGAGCACGGCGACCAGGTGCCCGCCGAGGGCCGCGCCGAGGAGCTCAACGACGTCACCGGGCAGAACGGCGGGCAGCGCACCGACGTGGATCAGCCGTGGAACGACACGCGGCACCGGCACGCCGGCATCCGCGACAAGTACAGCGACGACAGCGACAAGAAAAAGCCCTGAGGTCTCCCCCAGGGCTCACGTGAAGTCAGGGGATGCAGAACGGCCGGAGGCGCGGGGCTACTCGCGCTCCAGGTCCAGCTTCATGCCACCCATGTGCAGGATGGACTGGGACATGGACACCGCGGACATGGTGGCCAGCTCCTCCAGCGCCTGCAGCTCCTCGCTCTTGGGCTCCGCGCCCGCCTGCGACGTCGCGGCCTGCTGCTGCTGGGCCTGGTTGCCCGAGACGTTCACCGGCGTGGAGGTGGCGCCCGCGGTGTAGGTGCCCAGCAGCGAGCCGTGCGGCGCGGCCCCCAGCTGCGCCAGCGCCGACGACACCACCGAGCCGCCCGTCAGCTGCGCGCCCGCCTTCGGCTGCTGCGCGGTCGCGCCCGACAGCAGCGAGCCGAAGCGGCTGCCCGCCACGGAGGAGGTCGTGTTCGTCGTGGCAGGCTGCACCCGCGGACCGGAGAGGGACGTGATGCGGTTCATGGCGGCTCCCGTCAAAAAAGGCCCCGGTCAACCGAGCGGCACTCCCGAAGGCGCGCCTGTGGGGCTTCAAGTTCGTTCTCCCCCATTATCGCCCCGGCCTCCGGGAAGTTGCCTCTTTCGCCTCGCGAACGGCGAAGGCCGCGGAATCCCGGGGAATTTCCCCCTGGACGCCGCGGCCTCGCCCACCTCACCGACCCTCGGGATGATCCGCCCGGCCTAGAACTGGTGGGCCTCGGTGGACTCGTGCAGGGCCAGGGTGCTGGCGCTGCCGCCGGAGATCACCTCGGCGACCTGGTCGAAGTAGCCGGTGCCCACCTCGCGCTGGTGACGCGTGGCGGTGTAGCCGTGCTTCTCCGCGCCGAACTCGGACTGCTGCATCTCGCTGTAGGCCGCCATGCCGCGGTCCTTGTACTGACGGGCCAGCTCGTACATGGAGAAGTTCAGCGCGTGGAAGCCCGCCAGGGTGACGAACTGGAACTTGTAGCCCATGGCGCCCAGCTCGCGCTGGAACTTCGCGATGGTGCTGTCGTCCAGGTTCTTCTTCCAGTTGAAGGACGGCGAGCAGTTGTACGCGAGCATCTTGTTGGGGAACTGCTTGCGGATGCCCTCGGCGAAGGCCCTGGCCTGCGCGAGGTCCGGGGTGCTGGTCTCGCACCACACCAGGTCCGCGTACGGGGCGTAGGCCAGGCCGCGCGCGATGGCGCACTCCAGGCCGCCCTTGATGCGGTAGAAGCCCTCGCCCGTGCGGCCCGCCGCCTTGTCGATGAAGGCGTGGTCGTACTCGTCCGCGTCGCTCATGAGGAGCTTGGCGCTGTCCGCGTCCGTGCGGGCGACGAGCAGCGTGGGCACGCCCATCACGTCCGCCGCCAGGCGCGCCGCCGTCAGCGTGCGCACGAAGTGGCTGGTGGGCACCAGCACCTTGCCGCCCATGTGGCCGCACTTCTTCTCGCTGGCCAGCTGGTCCTCGAAGTGCACGCCCGCGGCGCCCGCTTCGATCATGCCCTTCATCAGCTCGTAGGCGTTGAGCGGCCCGCCGAAGCCGGCCTCCGCGTCCGCGATGATGGGCGCGAACCAGTAGCGGTCCTTGCGGCCCTCCGCGTGGTCGATCTGGTCCGCGCGGCGCAGGGCGTTGTTGATCTTCTTCACCACGGAGGGGACGGAGTCCGCCGGGTAGAGGCTCTGGTCCGGGTACATCTGGCCGGCGGAGTTCGCGTCCGCGGCGACCTGCCAGCCGGACAGGTAGATGGCCTTGAGGCCCGCGCGCACCATCTGCACGGCCTGGTTGCCGGTGAGGGCGCCCAGCGCGTTGATGTAGTCCTCCGTGTGGAGCAGCTCCCAGAGGCGCCTGGCGCCCATCTCCGCCAGGGTGTGGCTCACGCGGATGGAGCCGCGCAGCTTCTCCACGTCCTTGTCGGAGTAGTTGCGCTTGATCCCCTCGAAGCGCTGCGCATGGAGCTTCGCGTGGGGGGAGGCATCGGAAGTGGTCGGCGTCGCGTCGTACATGCCAGGACTCCTCGGGCTTGCGGTGAAGGGTGGAAGAGACTTCGGTGAAGCGGGTTGGGCGGCGTCAGGACTGCGGATCGAGGGCCTCGTAGGCCGGCAGGGTGAGGAAGTCCTCGAAGGCGGGCGCGGTGGAGAGCTGCTCGAAGAGCTCGCGGGACTTCTCCATGTGCGCCTGGCCGTAGCGCTCGGTGGCGCCCTCGCGGTCCATGCGCGCCATCTCCTCCGCGAGCAGCGTGCGGAACAGCTCCGGCGTCACCTTGCGGCCGTCCTCCAGCGTGGCGCCGTGGTGGATCCACTGCCACACCTGGGCGCGCGAGATTTCGGCCGTGGCCGCGTCCTCCATCAGGTTGTAGAGGGGCACGCAGCCCAGGCCGCCCAGCCACGCGGCGGTGTACTGGATGCCCACGCGGATGTTGTGGCGCAGGCCCTCCTCCGTGCGCGTGCCGGAGGGCACCTGGAGCAGGTCCGCCTCCGTGACGCGCACGTCCTCGCGCTTGTTGGCCACCTGGTTGGGGCCCTTCATCCGCGCGTCGAAGATCTCCTTCGCCACGGGGACGAGGCCCGGGTGCGCGACCCAGGTGCCGTCGTGGCCGTTGCTCACCTCGCGCAGCTTGTCCGCGCGGACCTTGGCCAGCACCGCGTCGTTGGCGGCCGCGTCCCCCTTGATGGGGATGAAGGCGGCCATGCCGCCCATGGCGTGCGCGCCCCGGCGGTGGCAGGTCTGGATGAGCAGCTGCGAGTAGGCGTCGAGGAAGCCCTTGTCCATGGTCACCTGCCCGCGGTCGGGCAGCACCACGGACGCGTCGGACTGGAGCGTCTTGATGAAGCTGAAGATGTAGTCCCAGCGGCCGCAGTTGAGGCCGGCCGAGTGCTCGCGCAGCTCGTAGAGGATCTCATCCATCTCGAACGCGGCGGGCAGCGTCTCGATGAGGACCGTGGCCTTGATGGTGCCGCGCGGGATGTCGAGCTCGCTCTGGGCCAGGTGGAACACGTCGTTCCACAGCCGGGCCTCCAGGTGGCTCTGCATCTTGGGCAGGTAGAAGTAGGGGCCCGTGCCGCGCTTCAGCTGCTCGCGCGCGTTGTGGAAGAAGAACAGGCCGAAGTCGAAGAGCGAGCCGGAGAGGGGCTTGCCGTCGATGCGCACGTGCCGCTCCGGCAGGTGCCAGCCGCGCGGGCGCACGAAGAGGACGGCGTGCTTGTCGTTGAGCGCGTACCGCTTCCCGTTCTCCGCCGTGAAGGAGATGGTCTTCCGCACGGCGTCGCGCAGGTTCAGCTGGCCGCGCACCACGTTGTCCCAGGTGGGGCTGTTGGCGTCCTCGAAGTCCGCCATGAAGACGCTGGCGCCGGAGTTGAGCGCGTTGATGATCATCTTCCGGTCCACCGGGCCGGTGATCTCCACGCGCCGGTCCTGCAGCTCCGCGGGCACCGGAGACACGGTCCAGTCGCCCCTCCGGAGGTCCGCCGTCTCCGGGAGGAAGTGAGGGCGTTCGCCCTTGCGCCAGGCCTGCGCCACCTTCTTGCGGTTCTCCAGCAGTGCTTCCCGGCGTTCACCGAAGGTGCGAGACAGCTTCGCCACGAAGGCCATGGCCTCCTGCGTCAGCACCTCCGCGTAATCCGGGTTCCAGGGCCCCTCCACGGTCACGCCGGGGCCGAAGGCGGGGGGCTTCTGGGAGGTGCGCGCGTCCATGTCGGCTCCTGACGAGATGCGTTGTAAAAGCGGCTCAACGGGCTGAAAGATGTCTCCACCCTCATGGGATGTGAAGCCTTGGTGAATTAGAAGCTGCTTGCCTGTAAGGCTGTCAAC
>JAFADT010000989.1 GCA_023424585.1 Pseudomonadota bacterium | reverse complement strand
ACTTCGCCCAGTTCGATGCGGAAGCCGCGCACCTTCACCTGGAAGTCGATGCGGCCCAGGTACTCCAGCTCTCCCGTCGCCAGCCACCGCACCCGGTCTCCCGTGCGGTACATCCGCGCGCCCGGCTGCGCCGAGAACGGGTTCGGCACGAAGCGCTCCGCCGTCAGCGAAGGTCTGGCCAGGTAGCCACGCGCGAGGCCCGCCCCCGCGAGGTACAGCTCGCCCGGCACGCCTCGCGGCACCGGCCGCATCCACGCGTCCAGCACGTACGCACGCGAGCCCGTCAGTGGGCGCCCAATCGTCGGCTCTCGCCCTGCATCCCTCTCCACGCGCGAGTACGTCGAATACGTCGTGTCTTCCGTCGGGCCGTAGAGGTTGTAGACGCCCTCCACGCCCTTCAGCCCGTACAGCGCTTGAGCCAGGCGGTTGAGCAGCGGCTCACCGGCGAGGTTCACCGTCCGCACGGACTCCGGCACGCCCTGGCCGCGCACCAACTCCGCCATCGCCGACGGCACCGTGTTCACCAGCGTCACGCGCCCCGCGTCCTTCAGGGTCGGCAATGCCAGCGCGTTCTCCGCGACGATGACGGCCCCACCGCTGCTCAGTGGCGCGAAGACTTCGAACACCGACAGGTCGAAGTTCAGCGACGTCGCCGCCAGCACGCCCGCGAGCTGCTCCGGCGTGAACGCCGCCGTCGCCCAGTGCAGGAAGGCCACCGCGCTGCGCTGCTCGATGGCCACGCCCTTCGGACGACCCGTCGAACCCGACGTGTAGAGCACATACGCCAGGTTCCCCACGCCCGTGCCCGCATCGACGCGCGAAGCAGGGTTCCGAGCAATGGTCTCCCAGTCCGTATCCAGGCACACGCTGCGCGCGGCGTGTTCAGGCAGCACGCCCAGCAGCTTCTGCTGCGTCAGCAGCACCGACGCCTTCGCGTCCTCCAGCATCCAGCCCAGGCGCTCCCGTGGGTACGCAGGATCCAGCGGCACGTAGGCGCCACCCGCCTTCAGCACGCCCAGCAGCGCCACCACCATCCGCGCAGAGCGCTCCAGGCTCACCCCCACCAGCGTGTCCGGGCCAACCCCCATTCCGCGCAGGTGGTGCGCAAGCTGATTCGCCTGCGTGTCCAGCTGTGCGTACGTCAGCGCCTCCCCATCGAAGAGCACGGCAGGCGCATCCGGAGTCCGCGCCGCCTGCGCCTCGAAGAGGCCCTGCATCGTCCCGGTCACCGGGCCCGCAAGGTCCGTCCCCGACACGTCCCTCAGCAGCGCTTGCTGCTCCTGCGGCCCCATCAGCGGAAGCTCCGACAGCTTCCCGCCCGGATTCGAGACCAGCGACTCCAGCAGCCCCCGCAGGTGCTCCGTCATCCGCCGCGCCGTCGCCGCCTCGAACAGGTCCGTGTTGTACTCCAGCGTCCCTTCCAGCCCGTTCGCCGTCTCCGTCAGGTAGAGCGTCAGGTCGAACTTCGCCGTCTTCGACTCCACCTCGTACGGCGACAGCTCCACGCCCGGCAGCCGGAAGTGCGGCAGCACGTCCTGCTGCAACACGAACATCACCTGGAACAGCGGCGCATGGCTCAGGCTGCGCTGCGGCTGGAGCTCCTCCACCAGCTTCTCGAACGGCACGTCCTGGTGCGCGTACGCGCCCAGCGTCGTCTCCTTCACCTGGGCCAGCAGCGCACGGAAGCTCGGGTTGCCCTCCAGGTTCGTGCGCAGCACCAGCGTGTTGACGAAGAAGCCGATGAGCCCCTCCGTCTCCGCCCGCGTCCGGCCCGTGATGGGCGAACCGACGCTGAGGTCCTCCTGCCCCGAGTAGCGTCCCAGCAGCACCTGGAACGCCGCCAGCAGCAGCATGTACGGCGTGACGCCTTCCTGCTTCGCCAGCGCTCCCAGCGCCCTGCTCAGCTCCGCGCCCACCTTCACCGGCACCGTCGCGCCCCGGTACGTCTGCGCCGCTGGACGCGCGAAGTCCGTCGGCAGCTCCAGCAGCGCGGGCGCTCCGGCCAACCGCTGCTTCCAGTAACCGACCTGCTTCTCCAGCACCCCGCCCAGCAGCCACTCCCGCTGCCACTGCGCGAAGTCCGCGTACTGCACGCGCAGCTCCGGCAGCGGCGAGCCACGGCCCGCACGGAACGCGTCGTAGAGCGCGGCCACTTCACGCACGAGCACGCCCATGGACCAGCCGTCGGAGACGATGTGGTGCATCGTCACCAGCAGCACGTGCTTCGCTTCGCCCAGCTTCAGCAACCGCGCGCGCACCAGCGGGCCCGCGCCCAGGTCGAACGGGCGCACGGCCTCCTCATCCACACACCGCCGCGCCTCCGCCTCGCGCGACGCCTCCGGGAAGCCCGTCAGGTCCACCACCGGCAGCTCGAAGGCCTTCGCCGGATGGATGAGCTGCACCGCCTCGCCGTTCTCCTCGTGGAACGTCGTGCGCAGCGACTCGTGCCGGCGGACGATCTCCTCCAGGCTCCGCCGCAGCGACTCCGCGTCCAGCGCGCCGTCCAGGCGCACCGCGCCCGGGATGCTGTAGAGCGCGCTGCCCTGCTCCAGCCGGTCCAGGAACCACAGGCGCTGCTGCGCGAACGACAGCGGCTGCGTGGCGCCCCTCGGCCCGGGCGCGAGCACCGCCGCCTTCGTCGCGTCCTGCTTGGAGGCCGCGATGCGCTTCGCCAGCTCCACCAGGCTTGGCCCCTGGAGCAGCAGCTCCATGGGCAGCGCTGTCCCCAGGCCCTTCTCCACCGCGTGCGCCAGCTCCACCGCGCTCAGCGAATCCAGGCCGTAGCGCGTGATGGGCTCACGCACGTCCACCGTCTTCGCCGGCACCTTCAGCTGCTCCGCCACGCGCTCCACCAGCCACGCCAGCGTGGCCCGCACGGGCTCCGGCACGTCCTCCCGGACCGGCGCCGCGACCGGCGCCGCGGACGCGGTGGGCTCCGTCTCTTCCGCCTCCTCGAACCCCGGCTCGCGCCACACCAGCACCGTGCGCAGCTCGTCCGTGAGGAACTGCGCCTTGCACGCGTGCCGCTGGATCTTCCCGCTGGAGGTCTTCGGGATGCTGCCGGGCTCGATCAGCGCCACGGCGTGCACCTGCACCTCGTGGCGCTCGGCGACGCGCTGGCGGATCTCCTTCACCGCCGCCTCCGCCATGTCCACCTGCTTGCGCAGGTTGCCCGCCTTGCGCAGGTCGATCTCCTGCACCACCACCAGGCGCTCCTCGCCCGCCACCTCCAGCGACACCGCCGCGACGCTCCCGGCGCGCAGCGCGGGGTGGCTCTCCTCCACCGTCTGCTCGATGTCCTGCGGGTAGTGGTTGCGGCCGCGGATGATGATCAGGTCCTTGGCCCTGCCCGTGACGAACAGCTCACCGTCCCGCAGGAAGCCCAGGTCGCCAGTGCGCAGGAACGGGCCTTCGTCCGTGCCCTTCACCCGCGCCTGGAACGCCTCGGCCGTCGCCTCCGGCTTGTTCCAGTAGCCCTGCGCGACGCTGGGGCCGCGCACCCAGATCTCCCCCACGCCACCGGGCGCGCACGCCTCGCGCGTCTGGGGATCCACGATGACGACGGGGTGCCCCGGCCGCTGCTCGCCGCAGCCCACCAGGACGCGCGCCTCCGGCTTCGCCGCGTCCACCAGCACCGCCCGGCGCTGCTCCAACGCGGGAGCATCCAGCGCGCACCGCACCGGCGGCGCCTCCACGCGCCCCCCCGACACCAGCAGCGTCGCCTCCGCCAGGCCGTAGCACGGGTAGAAGAACTCGCGCTTGAAGCCGTGCGGCCCGAAGGCCTGCTCGAAGCGCTCCAACGTCGCAGGCCGGATGGGCTCTGCGCCCGTGAACGCCACGCGCCAGGAGCCCAGGTCCAGCGTCTGGCGCTCCTCCGCCGGGATGCGCCGCACGCACAGGTCGAACGCGAAGTTCGGCCCGCCGCTGACCGTGGCCTTGTAGCGGGTGACGGCCTCCAGCCACACGCGCGGGTTCTTGAGCATCGTCAGCGGCGACATCAGCGCCGCGTGGAACGTCGCATACAGCGGCGTGAGGATGCCGCCGATGAGCCCCATGTCGTGGTACGGCGGCAGCCAGATGACGCCCGAGCTCGTGGCGTCCAACTGGAACGCGTCGGAGATCAGCGCCAGGTTGTGCGCCAGGTTGCCGTGGCTCAGCATCACGCCCTTCGGCGAGCCCGTGGACCCCGACGTGTACTGGAGGAACGCCAGCGTCGCCGCGTCCACCGCCGGCGGCGCCCAGTCCACCTCTCCGCCCGCCGGAAGCTCGTCCGTCGCCACCCAGTGCAGCGAGCGCAGGTCGGGCGCCTGCTCGAAGACGAACTCCGTCATGCCCAGGATGCCGGACGTGGTGAGCACCACCGTCGCGTCCGCGTCCTGGATGATCGCGCGCAGGCGCGGCAGCGTGCGCTCCAGCCGCATCGGATCCGGCGGATACGCCGGCACCGCGATGAGCCCCGCGTAGAGGCACCCGAAGAACCCCGCCACGTACTCCAGGCCGGGCGGATACAGCAGCATCACGCGCTCACCGGGCTTCGCCACCGCCCGCAGCGCCACCGCGATCCGCCGCGCCCGAGCGTCCAGCCCCGCGTAGCTCAGCGTCCCGTCTTCCTGACCCGCATCATCCAGGAAGGTGTACAGCGGTTGTTCGGACCGCGCTTCGGCCCGGCTCCGCAAGACATCGACGAGGGTGGACTGCGAGGGCGTCAACTCGAGGGAACGCGACAAGGAAGAACCCATCAGGAAGGCCAGAGCACATCGCAAGAGGTCCCGAGGGCCGTCGGTTCATGTCACAGGCACGCACTCCGCGTGCGTGACACGGGCGCCCTTGCAATGGGTCTGGGGGAGCAGGACTGCGTACGAGATTACCACTGCGATAGGGTTCTACCGAACTTGAAAACTTTGCTCGAATCGCTCAGATTCGCTCGCTAGCCCTGCTTCCTGCTTTTCAGCACGCACCGTGTCCTTCCTTGACTCCGCGAGTTCCATCTTCGGAACCGCTGTGAGTCTTGTCCGGAGATGGGTGCCTCCCTCGATCGCACACCATGACCGCTCCCCTGTATCGCCTCGCGGACGCCACCCTCGTCGAACCGCTCGTCCAGGACTTCCAGGCCTGGTGGATGACGGTGGCGCCCATGCCCGCGAGCCTGCACCTCCAGGCCTACCTGTTGCCGTTGCTGAAGGCCTACCTGCAGACGCCGGACTTCCACGCGAAGGCGGCGAAGGATCCGGCGCTCAGCGGCAGCTCGTTCGTGGGCATCGCGCCCGAGCGCGCGAACGAGGTCCGGGCGCTCGTCCAGCGGATCACCACCGCGCAGGAGGACCGCCTCAAGCTGGCGGAGGCGTTCGACGAGTTCCAGACGCAGCTGCTGGCGGAGGCCAAGGGCCAGTCCCTGGAGCCGCTGTACGCGCGGCTGCCGGAGCCGCTCAAGGGCGTGGTGGAGCTGGTGTACGACTACGTGAACCGCCCGTCCATGCGCGTGCACGAGGGCCTGCTGTACCGCGGGCGCCACCACAAGACGGAGCTCCAGTCGATGCGGCTGCGCCGGCTGAAGGCGGACTCGGCGCGCGACTCGCTGCTCACCACGCCGCGCCTGCTGGAGGCGGGGCAGCTGGACTGGAAGGTGCCGTTCCACGACGAGCGCCTGGACAAGCTGTTCAGCCTGGACCTGGAGCCCCGGCCGCTGGCGTGGATCCGCGACGTGCTGGGCGACGCGGTGACGTCCGACGCGGACCTGCTGCCCCTGCTCACGGAGGCGCCGCAGACGGCCTCCGACACCTGGAACGGGCCGGGCCCGCGCATCCGCTACGTGGGCCACGCGTGCGTGCTGGTGGAGTGGAAGGGCACGTCCATCCTCATCGACGCGGTGGTGCCGGTGCGGCCGGAGACGATGGGCCCGCTGGCGCGCATGTCCTTCGCGGACCTGCCCCGCCGCATCGACTACGTGCTCATCACCCACAGCCACCCGGATCACCTGGACATCGAGACGCTGCTGCGCCTGCGCCACCGCATCGGCACGCTGATGGTGCCGCGCGCCAGCGGCGCCCTGGCCGGGGACTACTCGCCGCGGCTCCTGGGCAGGTCGCTCGGCTTCCGCGACGTGCTGGAGCCCTACTTCTACGAGTCCCTGCCCCTCCCGGACGGAGAGATCATCGCCGCGCCGTTCCTGGGCGAGCACGGCGACGTGGCCCACGCCAAGACGGCGTGGATCATCCGCACGGGCGAGGAGCGCCTGTTCTTCTCCGCGGACTCCATGTGCGTGGACGAGACCACGTACCGCGACCTGCGCGACACCGTGGGCGAGCTGCACACGGTCTTCATGAACACGGAGATCGAAGGCGCGCCGCACACCTGGATGATGGAGGGCTTCTTCCCCAAGAAGCGCGACCGCAAGCTGGAGAAGAACCGCCGCTGCCGCGGCAGCAACTCCACCGAGGGCCTGCGCCTGCTGGAGCTCGTCGGCGCGAAGCGACTCTTCAACTACGCCATGGGCCTGGAGCCCTGGATGGAGCACATCATCGGGCCCGCCGCCACGCCGGAGACGCCCCGCATGAAGGAGTCGGACGTGCTGCTCGCCACCGCCCGCGAGCGCGGCCTCCAGGCCGAGCGGCTCCAGGGCGCGCAGCAGGTCCACCTGAGGACCTGAGCGGCCAGCCCGCCCTCCCCGCTCCCAGGTCACGCTCGACGGGGCAACCACAACCGGTATGCTCCGGAACATGAGGAATCCCAGGAAAGAAACCCTCACGTTCATCGCGGTGACGCTGGCGGTGAGCTGGACGATGGCGGTCCTCTTCATCGCCGGGGGCGAGCAGTCCCCATGGCTGATGCGCTGGATGATGTGCGTGCCCGGCATCGTGGGCCTGGGGTGCTCGTGGCTCTTCCGGCGCGAGCCCCCGTCCGCGGTGGGCTTCGCCTTCCCCGGCTGGGGGTGGTGGTTCCTGGGGCTGGCGCTGCCCCTGGCGTACGGCGCCGTCATCGCGCCGCTGGCCTACGCGGTGCGGTTCGTGACCGGGGACGCGGCCTTCGTCCGCTACCAGCCGGAGCTGCTCAAGGGGCCGTTCGGCGTGACGGGCGTCGCGACGGTGCCGGTGATGATCCTCTTCTTCTGGGCGCTGACCGTGACGTGGTGGCTGGCCGCGGCGGCCGTGCGCTGGCGCTGGGTGGAGAAGCTGGGCGCGAGGCTCCCCGAGCGCTGGCGCTGGCTGCGCTACGGCCTGGCGGCCCTGGTGTGGTGGCCCGTCGTGGGCTTCGGCGTCCCCAGCGAGCTGGGCGAAGAGGTGGGCTGGCGCGGGACGCTGCTGCGCTGGTGGATGGATCGGCCGGCGCTGGCCGCGGCCATCACCATGCCGGTGTGGGCCGCCTTCCACCTGCCCCTCATCTTCTCCGCCACGCAGCGCGGGCACGTGGCGCAGAACGTGACGTTCCTCCTGTCCATCGCCGCGGCCGCGGTGGTGTTCGCGCAGCTCTACATGGCGTCGCGCTCCATCTGGCCGCCCGCCCTGTTCCACATCAGCTGGAACCTCATCAACCCGCTCCTCTTCGGCAGCGTCTACAACGGCCGGCCGGGGCTCTTCGGGGGGCAGGTCTGGGTCTTCAACGGCGAGGGCGTGTTCGGGCTGCTGCTCCACGGACTGGTGGCCGCGTGGCTCTTCCGCCACTGGCGGCGCAGCGCCCGGAGCACGGAGCGCGGTGTGGTACCGGAGTCCGCCGCCACGCCCGCCTGAGCCCGTGCGGCCCGGCGAGCGCAGGCTTTTCCGCATGTGACATCCCGGGCGGGGTCCAGTTACTCTCCCGCGCGCGATGACCCCTGCCGCCCGGGCCGACATGGAAGCACGTGCCGACCGCGCCCTGCGCCGGGGCGAGCTGGCGGAGGCCTTCGAGCTCTTCGAGCACCTGCTCGCCGCCTTCCCCCGCGAGGAGGCCCTGGCCGTCAAGGTGGCCCACCTGCGCGACAGCCTCCAGCCGGAGGAGCTTCAGCACCTGAAGAACCGCGTGCGCGAGCCCCAGCACCTCCCGCTGGGCCCGCCCTCGCCCATGCAGGAGGGCGAGCGCCTCTTCATGCTGGGGGACTACGTGGGCGCCGCCGCCGCATACCGCCGGGCGCTCCAGGAGCGCCCCGGCAACGAGCTGGTGCTGGAGCGGCTGGAGGAGCTGTACCAGATGGCCCGTGAGATGCCCTTGCAGTCCCCCACGGATCGGGCCCTCCCCCCGAAGAAGGAGGACCGCCTCCAGGCGCTCCTGGACCGGCTGGCCTCCCGCCGCCGCCTCAAGCGCGGCTGAGGGCCGGCCCCGCATTCCAGCGAGCGCGGATCCGACGTTCCCCGCTGATTCGCGCGTTGCACCCCCCTGGGGTGGCACCTACAATCCGCACCGACGTTGCTGTCATAGTGCCGCCCGTCCCCACTGACACCCGCGTCCGACTTTCCACGATCCCATGGCTCGACCTCTACGACTTGGCGTCCTCACCGGCGGTGGCGATTGTCCGGGGCTCAACGCGCTCATCCGAGGCCTCGTCCGCCGGGGCGTGCACGAGTTCGGCCACTCGTTCGTGGGCATCGAGAACGGCTACATGGGCCTGGTGGAGCCGGAGCTCGTCCGCCCGCTCGGCGTGGAGGACACGCGCGGCATCCTGCCCAAGGGCGGCACCATCCTCGGCACGTCCAACAAGGCGAACCCGTTCCGCTACCCCGTGCGTGAGGGCTCCGGCTGGGTGGAGCAGGACGTGTCGGATCAGGTCCTGCGCCGCTGCGAGGAGCTGCGGCTGGACGGCCTGGTCGCCATCGGCGGGGACGGCACGCTGACCATCGCGCACCAGCTGGCGGAGAAGGGGCTGAAGGTCGTCGGCTGTCCGAAGACCATCGACAACGACCTGTCCGGCACGGACCAGACGTTCGGGTTCGACACGGCGCGGCTCATCGTCACGGAGGCGCTGGACCGGCTGCACTCCACCGCGGAGGCGCATGATCGCGTGATGGTGGTGGAGATCATGGGCCGCCACGCGGGGTTCCTCACGCTGGAGAGCGGCATCGCGGGCGGCGCGGACCTCATCCTCATCCCGGAGATCCCCTACCGGGTGGAGGCCCTGCTGGAGACGCTGAAGCGCCGGGCCACGCGCCGGCGCAGCTTCTCCATCATCGCCATCTCCGAGGGCGCGTACCCGGAGGGTGGCGCGCTGTCCGTGCTGGCGGAGGCCGCGGACATCCCGGGCCGGGGCGTGGTGCGGCTGGGCGGCTCCGGCAAGGTGTGCGCGGATCTGCTGGCGCGGCACATCGACGCGGAGATCCGCGTCACGGTGCTGGGCCACCTCCAGCGCGGCGGCAGCCCCAGCGCGGCGGACCGGGTGCTGGCCACGCGCTACGGGTGCAAGGTGCTGGACCTGGTGCGGGACGGACAGTGGGGGCACATGGTGGCGCTCCGGAACAACGACGTCGTCCCCGTGCCGCTCAGCGAGTCGCGCAAGGAGCGACGCGTGGACGTCCAGGGAGACCTGGTGCGGTTCGCGCGGAGCATGGGCATCGGGTTCGGGGACTGAGGGGAGCGCACGCGCCAACGCCATGACGCTCGTCGGCCGCCATATCGGTCGCTATCGCATCCTGGAGGAGCTGGGCTCCGGGGGCATGAGCGTCGTGTACAAGGGCCTGGACACGGCCCTGGACCGCGAGGTCGCGGTGAAGGTGCTGCACCCGCACCTGGCCGGCAAGGACGAGTCGCGGCGGCGCCTCGCTCGCGAGGCCCGCGCGGTGGCCAAGCTGCACCACCCCAACATCCTGGAGGTGTTCGACTTCTCCTCGGCGGAGGCGCACGACGCCTTCATCGTCACCGAGTACATCCGCGGCCGGACGCTCAAGACGTACCTGGATGAAGGCCCGCTGGAGCCGCCGGAGCTGGCGGCGATGATCATCCACGAGCTGGCGGCGGCGCTGGCGCACGCGCACGAGGCGGGCGTCATCCACCGCGACCTGAAGCCGGAGAACGTCATGGTGCGCGAGGACGGGGTCCTCAAGCTCATGGACTTCGGCATCGCGCGGCTGCTGGACATCGAGGACCGGATGACGGTGACGGGCGCGCTGGTGGGCTCGCCCGCGCACATGTCGCCGGAGATCATCGAGGGCCTGGAGGCCGGGCCGGAGGCGGACGTCTTCAGCCTGGGGATCATGTTCTACGCGCTGATGACGGGCCGGCTGCCGTTCACCGCGTCGAACACCACGGCGACGCTGAAGCGCATCCTGGACGGGGCCTACGAGGACCCGCGCCGCCGCGTGCCCGCGCTGTCGGACGAGCTGGCGGAGATCTGCGCCACGTGCCTCCAGCGCGACCCGGCGCGGCGCTACCCCAACGCGGGGAAGCTGCGGGACGCGCTGGCGGATGCGCTCGCGGGGCTGGGGTTCCCCCGGGTGGGCGAGGAGCTGATCTCCTTCTTCGCGGATCCGCCGTCGTACCAGCGGCTCGCGCGCCAGCGCATCGTGGCGGCGCTCCTGGAGCGCGCGGAGCGGCAGCTCGAGGAGAAGCGGACGCCGCGCGCGCTGGCGAGCCTCAACCAGGTGCTCGCGCTGGACGCGACGAACGAGCGGGCGCTCGGGCTGCTCAAGGGCATCCAGCGCCAGCAGCGGCGGCGCACGTGGCGCAGGCGCGGCATCCGCGCGGGCATCGGGGCGGGCGTGGCGCTCGCGCTGGGGCTGGGGGGCTGGCAGCTCTCCCGGATGAACGCGAGCGCGCCCGAGACGCCGGAGGAGGGAGCGGCGGATCCGCGCGCTGACGGCTCGAAGGCCCCGGGCGCCCAGCTCGCGACCGGCGCCGCCGCGTCCACGGGCACGCAAGCCCCGGGCGCACCGGATGGCACCGGCACTCCGAGCGGCGCACGAGGCGCAGGCCCCGTTGCGGGCGCGCAG
>JAFADT010000355.1 GCA_023424585.1 Pseudomonadota bacterium | reverse complement strand
GTGCACCAGCCCGTGCGCGTGCACGACGGCCACCGCCTCCAGGAGCGCGCTGGCGCGCGGCCCGAACTCCTGCGGGGACATGGGCCCGGACACCCGCGCCAGCCAGTCCGCCAGGGTGGGCAGCGTCACGAGCTCCATGGCGAGGAAGCGCTGGCCGCCGGGCAGCGTGCCCACGGCGTGGAGCGCGGGCACGGTGGGCGGCCCGATGACGCGCAGG
This sequence comes from Pseudomonadota bacterium, assembly GCA_023424585.1. Lineage (GTDB taxonomy): Bacteria > Myxococcota > Myxococcia > Myxococcales > Myxococcaceae > Corallococcus. The sequence goes on along the minus strand of JAFADT010000355.1, from coordinate 3,418 downwards.
GCCTCCGCCTCGCGGGTCAGCTGCGCCTCCGCGAGCGCGATGCCGGGCCGCGCCAGCTTCAGCGCGATGCGTTCGCCCTGCGTGCCGTCGGCGGCGAGCGGGAAGGCGGTCAGCAGCACGCCGAAGCCACCGCGCGCGACGACCTTCTCGCCGCGGTAGCCCGGGACGTCGGGCACGAGCGAGGCATCGGAGGGCGAAGCGACGGGAGGCGGGACGCCGGGCGGGCACGGCGTATGAGAGCCCTCCCAACGCCGCCCGCATGTGAGGCAGCGCGGCACGGCCGTCACTCTATGCCACCGCCGCCGTGATTTCCGAACGCCGGGTGTCGCGCGGATGACGGACGCGTGAGGCCCCGCCAGGACGCCGCTCAAGCCCGGAGGGCATCCAGGCGCCACACCCTGTGAACCGCGCGACACAAGACAGCCGGGGCGAACGAAAGGCCAACGGGTCGCCCGCGCACCGGCTGCGTCATTGCGCACCGCACCGCGCCGGGATGTCAGGAGTCCCTGTTAGCCCTGCTCAACGGGAGGAGCAGGCATGAGAGGGATTCAGCCGTCATGGCGCGGGGCGTGGCTGTACCTGGTGCTCATCGCGGGGCTGCTGGGGTGCGCGGGAGGACGGGCCCGTTCGTTGCCGGTGGGGTTGCAGGGCTACGCGCGCTACCACAGCGCATCGCCGGCGCCGCTGCGCGGGGACGCGGCCTCCGCGGGAGCGGGCGGCACGGTAGGGGCTGCGCCGGCGCCTCCCGTGCGGCTGCCACCGGGAACGGTGCTCGTCGGCGATGCGGGGGAGCGGACGCGGCAGGCGGTGGAGCTGGGCCTGCTGGAGGTGGATGCGTTCGAGAGGCTGCTCATCCGGGCCGGGCTGGAGGACCTGGCGGCCCTGCCGGTCCGCCGCAACCCCTTCACGCCCGAGGATGCGACGGAGGTGCTGAACCGGCTGATGGAGAAGCCGGTGACGCTCGGCACCTATCCGCCCCGCATGGCGGTGGGCTTCCTGCTGCGCGAGGTGCTGGCGGGTGGAGCGGTCTCTCGCGAGGAGCTGGTGCAACGGATGGGGCGCTTCGCCCGGGAGCGGGTGGCGGTGCTGCGGCCGGACGGGTACCTGGCCTGGGCGCTCGATGGGCGCACGCAGCAGAAGGTCGCGCCCGTGCAGTGGCAGGACGGGACCTTCCGCGCGGGCAACTTCGAGCTGGGGCGCTTCTACAGCGGCAGGGGCGGTGTCTTCCGCGGCGTCGATGCCCAGCTGCGCGCCGCGGACTGGCGACCGCTGGCGGAGGTGTACGACGACGCGGACGTCATTGGCCGTTCGTTGGATGGCGCGGAGGATGCGTTCGTGGAGCTGTACCACGGCATGGGGCAGCTCCTGTCCCATCCCACGGACAGCCTCGCGAGCCTGCGCCATCTTCCGGGAGGCGTGGCGGCGCTCATCACGTCATCGCCCGAGTACTGGGAGCGCTTCCGGTACATGACGGACGGTGAGCAGCTCCGGGCCGCCGCGCGGCTGACCACGGGCGTGCTCACCCTGGGGGGCACGGCCTCGGCGACGACGCGCACTTTGACCCGAGCGGCGGTGGGCATGGAGGCCACGGTGCCCGTGCTCGCGGTGTCCGCGGAGGGAGTGCTGGGCATCGAGCGCGTCGCGGTGCCCGTGGGACGCGCGGCGGCGGTGCTGAGCGGAGGGCCCGGCGCGGTCCTCATCCTCCACAAGGCCAACGTGGCGGCGGCTCCGGACGAGCCAGGACACTGGGGGCCCGCGAAGGAGTCGATGTCTGACCGGGCCCGGCGCTACCAGGAGCAGATCTCCGGGCACCCGGCGGACGAGGCGTACTGGGTTGGAGACGCGAAGTTCGATGGGTTCCAGGACGGAGTGTTACTGGAGGCAAAGGGGCCCGGCTACGCGAACAAGTTCCTCGACAACCTGGAGCCGAAGCGGTGGTTCGAGTCCACGGGGGCAGACGCACTCGCGAGGCAGGCGCAACGGCAGCTCGAGGCGGCTCAAGGACTCGGCGTTCGCATCGAGTGGCACGTCGCCGAGGAGAAGGTCGCGAACGCAATCCAGCAGCTCCTCGAGCGCAAAGGTATCCAAGGGATTCGGATCGTGCACACTCGAGCACGCTAAGGAGGGAATGCAGTGACCGCCACGGACAGGCCCTGGAAGAATCTCGAGACGTACCACGTAGGGGCCTACTGGGGGGCGCGCAGGGAAGGGCCTGAAGACTGCGGGCGGCGAACCGCGAGGCTCCTGGAGTTGTTGGCTCCGTGTGACCCATTCCTTGCTCACTGGTACAAGCCCACGCGGGCGCTCAAGGACGCCCGCAAGTTCCCCCTGATGCCACCGGACGTGCCGACGCTCGCGGAGCTGTTCAGGCGGGGCGTGAACCGCGAAAGAGGAAAGCCGGCCATCGAGAAACTGGGCTTCAGTGTCACGTTTGGCAACGGCGGAGGGGATTACGACAGCTCGGCCCTGAGCATCCTCTGCGGGTGCTACTCCGAAGTCGTCCCCAATAGTTGCGTGCTGAGCCTGCCCACACTCGGCCGCAGTCCGAACGCCGAGCGAGTGCTCTCCGCTCCCATGCTCACGCATGCTGTGCGAAGCATGGCACTGGCCATGGACCCTGACTGGGCCGTGGTCATGTCTCACGCCTACCGGGACGTGGATGATGAAGAGCGGACAGGCCCGCGGGTCGGCTGGCTGACCTACTTCTCCAAGCAGCGCGGCACCGTCCCGCCGCTGCCCGCGCCCGTGCGCATCGAACCCGTGGAGGACAAGGGCACCCTGATGGTCCTGACGCCGGAGCGCTTCACCGTCGCCAACCCGGAGCACGTGGCGCTGGTCCGGCGCGTGCGCGAGCTGCTCATCCGGGCCGGGCTCATCCCCACCCGCGCCCGCTGAAAGAAAAACGGCGCGCTCCACCCCGGCCGGCGGAGCGCGCCCACCACCCTCGCGTCCTACCGCTGCGGCACTTCAATCGCGCGCAGCAGCGCCCCGTCCTGTCCGGGCACCCGCGCGCGCAGGAGCAGCGCGGCGCCCGGCTCCGCGGACGTCAGGGCCTGCGCCGCCTCCGCGACGCTGGACACCTTCTGATCGCCCACCTGCGTCAGCACCATCCCGGGCGCCAGCCCCGCGCGCTCCGCGGCGCTGCCGGGCTCCACCGCCACCACCTGCGCGCCACCGTCGCCGTCCCGCGCCTCCGACAGCCGCAGGCCCAGCCGCTTCGACAGGGGCGCGGGCGTCGAGTCCCGGGGCGTCATCTCCTCTTCACCCCGCTGCGTCGGACGGGTGCCCAGCTTCACCGGCACCTCCAACTGCTTGCCGCCGCGCACGAGGCCCACCTTCACCTCGCTGCCCGGCTTGAGCAGCGCCACCGCGCGCGTCAGCGCCCCGGCGGAGTCCACCGCGCGCTCGCCCACGGAGG
>JAFADT010000334.1 GCA_023424585.1 Pseudomonadota bacterium | reverse complement strand
ATGTTGAAGTGCGTGATGACCAGCGCATCCGGACCGGTCAGCTCGATATCCACGCGCCAGCCCCAGCGAGGCGACTGCTCGCCGGTGGAGTAGCTGCCGGTCACGGAGAAGCGGTCGCTCACCCCGGGCTCGCCCTGCAAGGTCATGATGTCCGTGCCGACGTGGAAGGTGTCCACCCACGCCATGGTGAACCGCCGTCCATCCAGGTGATGGCCCAGCGTCGCCATGCCGGACAGCGGCTTTCCCCCAAAGGCGGAGGTGTATTCGTACACCACGAAGCGACCGTCGAGCACGCTCCGGAAGCTGCCGGAGCTGGGCGACTCATCTTCCACCTTGTCGGGCTGGAACCACGTGCGCGCGACGCCCTCCCACGCGCCGACCAGGCGGGAGAGGAGGTGATGGGGACCGGCGGACAGGGATTGCTGCAAGAGTTCCTGGCTCATGGGCGCGGGAGTCTCCCGTGCGCTCCCGGACAAATCCACTGCGCCGCACGTTCAGCCGGCGCGAACGCCTCGGCGTCGCTACATTGCCGGCCCGCTCTCGGGCCTGTGTCCGGAGAGCCCCCTGCATCGCCTTCCTCCCAGGAGCCATCCTTGCCCACGACCCCTGCCTATGCCGCTCCCAGCGCGAAGGCCGCGCTCGGCCCCTTCACCGTGGAGCGCCGCGAGCCGCGCCCCCACGACGTGCTCATCGACATCCAGTACTGCGGCGTGTGCCACTCGGACATCCACCAGGCCCGCGACGAGTGGGGCGGCGCCCTCTTCCCCATGGTCCCGGGCCACGAGATCGTGGGCAAGGTGTCCCAGGTGGGCGGCGCCGTCACCACGTTCAAGGTGGGCGACACCGTGGGCGTGGGCTGCTTCGTGGACTCCTGCCGCGAGTGCCCCCAGTGCCTCGCGGGCGACGAGCAGTACTGCGACCGGGGCGCCGTGAACACCTACAACGGCCGCGGATACGACGGCCAGCCCACCTACGGCGGCTACTCCACCCGCATCACCGTGGACGCGAAGTACGTGGTGCGCATCCCGGAGGGCATCCCCCTGGACCGCGCCGCGCCGCTGCTGTGTGCGGGCATCACCACGTACTCGCCCCTGCGCCATTACGGCGTGAAGCCCGGCAGCAAGCTGGCCGTGGTGGGCCTGGGCGGCCTGGGCCACATGGCCGTGAAGCTGGCCAAGGCGATGGGCGCGGAGGTGACGGTGCTGAGCACCTCGCCGTCCAAGCGCGAGGACGCGCTCGCCCTGGGCGCCGCGCACTTCGAGGCCACGTCCGACAAGGCGACGTTCAAGAAGCTGCGGCGCGCGTTCGACTTCATCCTGGACACCGTCTCCGCGCCGCACGACTACAACGCGTACCTGGGCCTGCTGAAGACGGACGGCACGATGATCATCGTCGGCGCGCCCGAGTCCCCCACCCCGCTGGCGGCCTTCTCGCTCATCCCGCGCCGGCTCAAGCTGGGCGGCTCGATGATTGGCGGCATCCGCGAGACGCAGGAGATGCTCGACTTCTGCGCGAAGCACCAGGTCGCCGCCGACGTGGAGGTCATCCCCATCCAGGAGATCAACGAGGCCTACGAGCGCATGCTCAAGAACGACGTGCGCTACCGCTTCGTCATCGACACGGCGAGCCTGAAGTAGGCGTCGCGCCCGACGCCCCGGCGCCCATGAGCGCGCCGGGGCATCCCCCGCGACGTCAGCCGCGCCAGGCCGTCCAGAGCGACACGAGGCCGAAGAGGAAGAAGAGCGCGGCGGTCACCCACCGCACGGACTTCATGTTCACCCGCCCGGACAGCCGGTCGCCCAGGAACACCGCGAGGCCGTCCGACACCAGCATCCCCGCCGTCGTCCCCAGGGTCACCAGCACGGGGGCCTGGTAGCGCGCGGCCACCGCCATGGTGGCCAGCTGCGTCTTGTCCCCCATCTCCGCCATGAAGAAGAGCGCCACCGTGGTGAGGAAGGCGCCGAAGCGCGGGGGCTTGTCGCCGTCCTCGTCCAGCGTGTCCGGCTTGAGCGTCCACAGGCCGAAGCCCAGGAACATCACCGCCAGCAGCAGCGCCATCACCCGCGCGGGGACGTGCACGGACACCCACGTGCCCACCGACGACGCCAGCGCGTGGTTGGCCACCGTGGCCACGAAGATGCCGCCCAGCACCACCCACGGCTTGCGGAACCTGGACGCCAGCGAGAACGCGAGCAACTGCGTCTTGTCCCCCATCTCGCTGGCGGCGACGAGGACGAATGATCCGACGATGGCTTCCACAGACACGAAGGCACCCCTTCTCGGTCCCTGGCGCGGAGGCTGTCGTGGGGGAAGCGCTTCAGGGAGGAGCGCACGACGGACCTCGGCCAGGGAGCGTTGAATCCCTGTCCGAAGGTCTCGTTCGTCCCGCGCGCTTGCGCGGGATGGGGGCCCGGGCTGTCACCAGCCAGTGTGTCGAGCGCCCCTCCGCCCCTCGCTGCCGGGCGGGAACTACTCCCCTTACGTGGGTGCGCGAGTAACAGCGCACCGGGCCGCGAGTCAACCTGGCACATCGCGTGTCCCTTTTTTTGACGACACGAGAGGCCGGCCCCCTAATGCCCACGCCAGGTCGGTAGCGGCCTGTAGCAGCATTCCTGGAGGAAGCCCGATGCAGGATGGAAGCGCCAGCCCGCTGAGCCCCGACGCTCCGTCGTCCCCGTCCCCGGTGGAGCCCGGCGAGGTCCGAAGCCCCGAGGCCGACATCGTCTCCACCCACGTCCTCGTGCCCGAGGAGCAGGTGCACAAGCTGCGCGAGCTGGCGCGGCGCACCCGCATCCACCAGAGCGAGTACCTGCGCGAGGCCGTGGAGGACCTGCTGTCCAAGTACGGCCGCATCCCCGCCAAGACAGAGGGCGAGTCGTGAGCGGCCCCCTGCTCCGACGCCGCGTCCGCCTGCTGCGCGAGCACCTGTGGCGCTGGCTGGAGCAGGAGCTGTAGTCCTCCCGGCGCCGTCTCCAGGGCCCACCTGGAGCCGTCCGGGAGGAACACGCTAGGGTCGCTCGCATCCCCTTCCTGGAGCGCCCGGATGCGTCCCACCCTGCTGTCCGCCCTCGTCGCGCTGGCCACCACCGGCTGCGCCGCCCCCGGCTTCGAGAAGCTCTACCCCGGCATGACGGCCGCCCAGGTGGCGGACACCATGGGGAGGGGCCCGGCGCGGGCGCAGGAGTTCGCGGACGGCTCGGCGGCCTGGTACTTCGACGACGACCACTGCGTGCTGATGCGCGACCACGTGCTCGTGGCCAAGTCCACCACCCAGACGCGCACCGCGGTGAGCACGCCCGTGGGCACGCTGGAGGACTCCGCCAGGGCCTGGTGCGGACCGCCGGGCACCGACGGCCGGCACGACACGACCCTGGAGACGCCCTTCGGCACCTTCAAGGGCACCGTGGACCCGGCCGCCGTCACCGAGCAGGTGCGCAGCAGCGTGCGCGCCCAGCAGGTACCGCCCGCGACGCCGCTGCCCGCCGACGGAGGGCAGGCCACCCAGCCCGCCCCGTAGCGAGGAAGGGCCTCAGGCCACCGACGAGCGGGTGACCGCGGTGTCGTCGTCCTTCTTCATCTTCCCCGCCAGCTCGCGGAAGGACATGTGGCTGACGGACAGCAGGATGAGGCCGAAGGCGATCTGCTGCACCGTCTGGCACAGCCACAGCACGTTCGCGTAGGCGAGCCCGTGCGCGTTCACCATGGCGGCGGGCAGGAACAGCCCGAGCCCCACCTTGGTGGCGGCCTGGAAGGTGCCCATCATCCCGGGCGCCGCGGGGATCATCACGCCCACCACCAGCACGCACATCACGATGTAGGACTGGAACAGCGACAGGTGCATGGGCTCGCAGGCGATGCCCGCGCCCGCGCCGGAGCAGTCGAAGGCGCGCGCGAGCAGCGCCATGCCCAGGCCGTTCACGCCCCAGTACGCGAACGTGTAGAGGAAGAAGAGGGCGACGTGCTTGCGGTCGGGGAGCTGGCGCATGGCCCCCACGAAGGTGTCCACGATGTCCGCCACCTTGTCCGCGACGCCCGGGGAGAAGCGGCCCACGGTGGCGCGCACCAGCCGCACCGTGCGCTCCTGCTGCCACAGGCCCAGGAGCAGGAACAGCAGGCCGCCGCCGAACACGGCGAACATCAGCCACGAGCCCAGCTTCACGTACCGGACCTCGGGCGTCTCCGTGGGGACGAAGAAGAGCAGCACGCGGAACAGCGCCGCGACGAAGAGGCCGTCCACGATGCGCTCCAGCACCACGGACGTCATGGCCGCGCTGCGGCGGATGGAGCTGCGCTGCGCGATGAGGAAGGGCCGGGCGAACTCGCCCAGGCGGAAGGGCAGCACCAGCAGCATCATGAAGCCGATGCCGGACGCCTCGTTCAGCTTGCGGAACGGGACGTGCTCCAGGCCCGTCAGCAACGCCCCCCAGCGCAGCGCGCGGAAGACGTGGATGAAGGTGAGGCACACGAAGTACGGCAGGAGCCACGCGTAGTTGGCCGCCTTGAGGCTGGCGATCTGCGTGGACACGTCCGTGTCCCGGAAAGCCCACCACATGAAGGCAATCGTGACGAGCAGGCTGGCGATGAGGTTGACGGCGCGTTTCACGGCAGGCGGGTATAGCGTCACTCTCCCCGCGACTCCAGCGGCACGCCCGCCCCCTGCCCTCCGGGGCGCACGGGCGCGGGCCCCGCGGCGACCCGCTCCCCTGCCTGTCGTTCGGCTGGGCTGGGAATCTTTCAACGCCTGACGCTGGCGCCGGGTCAGGCGTCGTGACGGCGCGGCTCACCATCGGAGGGCTGCTCGTCCTCCTGCTCCTCGGCCTGCCGGGTGGGCACGCGGTACTCCTCGCCCAGCCAGCGGCCCAGGTCGATGGCGCGGCAGCGGCGGGAGCAGAAGGGATGGGAGGTGTTCTCCGGGCGCGGAGGCACGGGCTTCTGACAGATGGGACACGGCGTGGGGGACATGGCGTTCTGGAGTCCTAGATAAGCCTTGACGCTCCAGCGGGCCAGGACGTTTCGTGCCCGGCCCCGTGCGGATGCCTTCGGAGCCCACGCACACGCCTACGGCTGCGATCCGGCCGGGCGGCTGGTGGGCGGGGCGCTCGTCCGCGAGCGGATCCGCGCGGCGCCCGGGGCGCGCATGGTGTCGCTGGAGTGGTGAACGCGGGGGTTGTTGCAACGGTGGCGGGTCTTCTCGCTGAAGGGGGCAAGGTCATGAAGGT
>JAFADT010000316.1 GCA_023424585.1 Pseudomonadota bacterium | reverse complement strand
CGGGTTCGGTTCGGACTCGATCGAACACGCCCCGAGGTGCAGCTGCGCGGGGGTCAGGAAGTGGAGGCGCATCAGAGGGGGGCGGAGTGTAGGAACGCGGCCCTGCCCCGGGCAACTGAATAGGGCTGCCGCTATTCCCGGACGCCCGCCCGCGGACATCCGCCCCCGCCCGGAAGGCGTGCGCCGCTCCCCTGGTGGGGAAACGGGCACGCTCCGGCGGTGAAGCGGCGGTGGGGCCTCAGGCCTCGGCCTGGATCTTGGAAAAGTCCGCCACCTGGTTGAACAGGGCGCCAATCTCCGTGAGGAACCGGATGCGGTTCTCCCGCAGGTCCTTGTCCTCGGCCATCACCATCACCTTGTCGAAGAAGGTGTCCACGGCGGGCTTCAGGCCGGTGATCTCCTTGAGCGCGCTGGCGAAGTCGTCCGCGCGCACGTGCTCGCCCACCCTGGCGCGCGCCTGGGTGAAGGCGGTGTGGAGGTGCTTCTCCGGCTCGTCCGTGAAGCGCTGCGGGTTGGTCTGCCCGCCGGCCACGTCCTTGCCCTGCTTCTCCACGATGTTGACCACGCGCTTGAACGCCGCCGCGAGCGGCTGGAAGTCCGCGTGGCCCACGAGCACGCTCAGGGCCTCCAGGCGCTTCTTCGCCGCGACCAGGTCGTCGAAGCCCACGGCCAGCACCGCCTCCACGACGTCGGTGCGGTGCTGCTCGCCCCACAGCGCCTTGAGGCGGCCGCGGAAGAACTCCAGCACCTGCTCGCGCGGGGCCGCTTCCCCCGGCTTGCGCTTCACGTTGGCCAGCCGGGGGGCCAGCAGGCGCAGCGCCTCGTCCACCGCGGCGGACAGGCTGAAGCGGTAGCCGCGCCCCAGCACGATGCGGATGATGGACAGACACGCGCGGCGCAGCGCGAACGGATCCGCCGCGCCCGACGGCGCCTTGCCGATGGCGAAGATGCCGCACAGCGAGTCCAGCCGGTCCGCCAGGCCGATGAGCGCGCCCGCGTCCTGCGACGGCAGCGCGTCCTCGGCCCCGCGGGGCAGGTAGTGCTCGAAGATGGCCAGCGCCACCGCCTCGGGCTCACCGCCCGCGCGCGCGTACTCGCGGCCCATCACGCCCTGGAGCTCCGGGAACTCGCCCACCATGCCGGTGACGAGGTCCGCCTTGGACAGCGTGGCGGCGCGCTCCACCGTGGCGGACTCCCCTGCCCTGCCCGTGGCCTGGGCAAGCCAGAGCGCCAGCGAGCGGAAGCGCTCCACCTTCTCCAGGTACGTGCCCAGCTGCCCCTGCCACACCACGCGGCCCAGCTTCTCCACGCGGTCGGCCAGCGGGGTGCGGCGGTCCTCGTCGAAGAAGAAGCGCCCGTCCGCGAGCCGCGCCGCCAGCACGCGCTGGTAGCCGCGCAGGGACAGCTGCTCGTCGCGCACCGGCGTGTTGGACACGGCGATGAAGCGCGGCAGCAGCTTCCCCTTCGCGTCCGTCAGCGAGAAGTAGCGCTGGTGGCTCTTCATCTCCTGCACCAGCACCTCGGGCGGCAGGTCCAGGTGGCGCTCCTCGAAGCGGCCCACCACGGGGCTCGGCAGCTCCACCAGGTTCGTCACCTGGTCCACCAGCCCCTCGTCCTCCAGCAGCTGCGCGCCCTCCGCCTTCGCCGCGGCGGTCACCTTGCGCACCAGCTCCGCGCGGCGCTTCGCGATGTCCGCCACCACGTGCGCCTTCTCCAGCGCGGCCTCGTAGTCCGCGGGCGCCTTCAGCACGATGGGGCCCGGCGCGAGGAAGCGGTGGCCGTAGGTCGTCCGGCCCGCCTTCACGTCGCCCAGCACCACCGGCAGCTCCGTGTCGCCCAGGAGCGCCACCATCCACTGCACCGGGCGGGCGAACGCCGTGTCCACGTCACCCCAGCGCATGGACTTCTTGAAGTTGATGCCGTGCACCGCCGCGTGCGCCGCGTCCTGGAGGATGGCCTCCGCCGGACGGCCCTTCTCCTCCACGCGCGCGGAGACGTACTCGCCCTTGGCCGTGGTGGTGCGCCCGAGCGCGTCCACGGACAGCTTGAGCCCCTCGGCGAACTTCTCCGCCGCCTTGGTGGGCTTGCCCTGCGCGTCGAAGGCGGCCTTGGCGCTGGGGCCCAGCACCTCCTTCGTGATGTCCTCGCCCGAGTCCGCCACGTCGCGGACCCAGACGGCCAGCCGGCGCGGCGTGCCGAACGTGCGCACCTCGCCGTGCTTCAGGCGGGCGTCGGCCATGCGCTCGGTGAGCACGCGCTTGAGGTCCTCCAGCGCGGGGATGATGAACGACGCCGGGATCTCCTCGGCGCCGACCTCCAGCAGCAGATCACGCGCCACGGGACACCTCCGCCTTCTCCTTCTTCTCCACCGGCTTGTTCAGCTGCACCGTCTTCCAGTAGTCGCTGGCGGGCCTGCCCTCCAGCACCGGCGGCTGCTCGCCCACCGTCCACGGCGTCTTCGTCAGCGGGAAGCCCAGCCGCTCGCGCATCTGGAGGTAGCCCTCCGCGCACAGGCGCGCGTTGTCACGCACGCGCTTGATGAAGTTGGCGCGCTCGGTGACGGAGATGGCGCCGCGCGCGTCCAGCAGGTTGAACGTGTGCGAGCACTTCAGCGCGTAGTCGTACGCGGGCAGCGGCAGGTGGCGCTCGATGAGCCGCTTGCACTCCTTCTCGTACGCGTCGAACATCGCGAAGAGCATCTGCGGGTCGGACTCGTGGAGGGCGTACCTGCTCATCTCCACTTCGTTCGCGTGGAACACCTCGCGGTACTTCACGCCCTTGACCCACTCGATGTCGAAGACGTTCTCCACGTTCTGCAGGTACATGGCCAGGCGCTCGAGCCCGTACGTCAGCTCCGCGGCCACGGGGCGGCAGTCGAAGCCGCCGCACTGCTGGAAGTAGGTGAACTGCGTCACCTCCATCCCGTCACACCACACCTCCCAGCCCAGGCCCCAGGCGCCCAGCGTGGGGGACTCCCAGTCGTCCTCGACGAAGCGGATGTCGTGCTCCAGCGGATCCATCCCGATCTTCCGCAGCGACTCCAGGTAGAGCTCCTGGACGTTCTTGGGCGCGGGCTTGAGGATGACCTGGAACTGGTGGTGCTGGAACAGGCGGTTCGGGTTCTCACCGAAGCGGCCGTCCGCGGGGCGCCGCGAGGGCTGCACGTAGGCGACGTTCCACGGCTCGGGACCGAGCGCGCGCAGGAACGTGTACGGGGCCATCGTGCCCGCGCCGACTTCCGTGTCGTACGACTGGGTGACGATGCATCCCTGGTCGGCCCAGTGCTTCTGGAGCGTGAGGATGAGGTCCTGGAAATACATGTTGGCGAGTCCTTCTCGCAGTGCGTCGAAGGCGAAGGCGGAACGCGGCGGACCCTAGTGAGGGGGTCCTGGAGCGTCAAGGACGGCGGTCAGTCCGCGTAGGCCGGGAGGTCGGCCAGTCGAATCTGCAGCTTCGTCACCTCGCCGGGACGGACGGGAGCGGACAACAGCTTGCTCGTTCCGCCGGGGTCCTGCGGGTCCACCACGCGCAGGCGGTAGGTGCCCACGGGCAGCGGGAACTTGATCAGGGGGGACGTGCCCAGCTGCGTGGCGCCGTCGAACACGGCCGCGTTCTTCGGCACCGTGTAGAGCGTGAGCCAGCCCAGGCCCGCCTTCGCGGCGCCCTTCGAGGTGGTCGTGTCGAGCACCTCCGGGTTCTCCTCCTGCGTGACGGTGGTGACCGGCTCCGGGGCCGCGGGCTTCGCGGGGCGCGGGTCCGCCTTCGCCACCACCGGGCTGTCCACTGCGGGCTTGTCCACCGAGGCGGGCTGAACGCTGGGAGCGGCCGGCTTCGCCTTGCGCGCCCCCTTGCCCGCGGGCGTCTTCTTCGCGTCGGCGACGACCGGCTCCACCTCGGGTTCGGGCGGAGGCGACGGCTCCACCTCCGGCGCCTTCTCGGGCTCGGGGGCGGGCTTCTGGGCGAAGCCCGGAGGCGGACCAGAGGGCTTGGGCGGCCACTGCCCGTTCGCGGCGGGGTCCACGGGCGGAGGTGGATCCAGCTCCGCCTGCACCCACTGCTTCGCGGACTCGTACGCCGGCATGAACACGCGGCGCACGGGCTCCAGCGTCGCCAGGTAGGCCACGCCGCCCAGGAGGAGGAGCAGGAACAGCCGCATGCCCCAGCCGGAGCCTTCACGGGCGGGCGGGGCCGGAGCCGCTGATTCGGCGACCTCCGCCTCCTCCGCGTGACGCGGGGTCCGGGTGGAGCTCCGCGCGGGGCGGGTCTTGAAGCGCTGGGTCTGGAGCTCGCTGGGCGGATCCATCAGCCCTTCGGACTGGGACGCACCACGCGCTTCGGAGGGTTCGGGCCGCGCACTGGGGCGAGCCCGAGAGGGCCGCACGGCGTCAGCGGGAGGGCGGACCACCCGCGGAACCGATGCCGAATCAGCGCCCGAGGGACGCTGCGATCGCGGCGCCACGGTGGGCGTATTGACGCGCGAGGCGCGGGCCTCGGCGGCCTCCATGGCGGGGCGCGGAGTGGCGCGCGGGGCGGGCGTCGTGGACTCGGTCGCGGTGCGGCGGACGGGGGTCGGCTTGAAGGACGGCGCGACGTCCGCGGGCGGCGACTTCACCTGCGCGGTGGGCTCTGCGGAAGCCTGCTCACCGCCCTCCTCCACGTGGAGCGCGCCAGCGGCCTCGCTGACGCGGGCGTCCTCCGCGCGGCTGGCCAGCTCCAGGAGCGTGCGTGTCTTCTGGCGCTTCTCCTCGAAGAGCTCGCCCATGATGGCGGCCATCTGATCTTCGTCGAACAGCTCGGCGCCCAGCGAGGCCTCGATGGCGCGCGCCATCTCCCGGCACGTGCCGAAGCGCTGGGCCGAGTCGCGCGACAGCGACTTGAGCACCACCGCTTCCAGGGCCTCCGACACGGCCGGGTTGAGCGAGCGCGGCGCGGGGATCTCCCCGTCCACGATCTGCATCATCACGGCGGCCTCGCCCGGAGCGTTGAACAGGCGCTGTCCGGCCAGCAGCTCGTGGAACATCACGCCCGTGGAGAACTGGTCGCTGCGACCGTCCAGGTCCTTGTTGCGCACCTGCTCCGGGGACATGTACCCGCTGGTCCCCTTCACGGTGCCCACCTGCGTGCGCCCCAGCTTGCCGCGCGCCTTGGCGATGCCGAAGTCGATCACCTTCACGACGCCGTCGTAGGTGATCATCACGTTCTTCGGGGACACGTCGCGGTGCACCACCGCCACGGGGCGGCCCGACGGATCCATGAAGTGGTGGGCGTAGTGCAGGCCCAGGCACGTGTCGCGCATCACGCGCGCGCTGAAGCCCAGCGGCAGCGTGTAGTTGCGCCGCGCCGCCATCTTCACCACCTGCTCCAGGTTCTGGCCGGGCAGGAACTCCATGGCGAGGTACAGCTCGCCGTCCTCCTCGCCCAGGTCGAACACCTGCCCGATGTTCGCGTGCGAGAAGGCCGCGGTGATGCGCGCCTCGTCGAGGAACATCTTGACGAACTGGTCGTCCTTCTTGATGTCGGGGAGGATCTGCTTCACCGCCACGAACTTGCGGAAGCCACCGGGGCCGGAGGTGTACGCGAGGAACAGCTCCGCCATCCCTCCCATGGAGAGTCGGGTGAGGATCTCGTACTTTCCGATGCGCCGCCCCCGGTCGGGATCTTCTCCGGCGCCTCCCTGCGTGCTCATGGCGGGGCGGATGTTACCCGCCATGCCCTCCCAGGTCGATGTTCGTCTTTCCCGACGGAGGGCCCCCCGGAGCCAGGAGCCCCGGGAAAGCGGTTTAGGCGCCGAACCGCTGGCGCCGCACGTCGAGCATCCAGCCCTCGAGCGCGGCCACGGCCGACGGCTGTGGCTCCAGGGGCAACACGGAGGCCGCGTCCGCCGCGTCGAGCACCTCGAACGCGCGCGTCACCTCTCCCTGCCACTGCTCGCTGAGCGCGTCGTCCAGCTCGATGCGCTCGCCGCGCTGCTTGCGCTCCACCAGCGCGTGGGCCTCGCCAAAGCCATACGGCTCCAGCAGGACGGTGACGTCCGTCTCCACTTCGCCCGTGCGCAGCGCATGCGTCCCGGTGAGCGTTGTGCGCAGCACGTACAGCAGCTTCTTCACGGAGCGGAAGCCACCCTTCTCCCATTCACGCAGCTGTCCCTGCGCGAAGCCGCGGTAGTGCCGGTGGATACGCCGTGACAGCACGGCCCGCACCCGGGGCCGCAGCGTCTCCAGCTCCGGCAGGGCCCGCACGGTGATGGCCCCCAGCACCCGCTCGATGTAGTTGCCGTTGCCCTGGAGGATGCCCAGCAGCACGGGCTGCAACTCGTTGGACGAGTAGTCCACCTCCACGCCCTCCAGCACCTCCATCCGCTCCGCCGGCACGTGCCGCGGCTGGAGGCCGAGGAGCGCGGCGGTGGGCGCGATGTGGATGGCCTTGAGGTCCAGGTCGCTGTCGTGCGACGGGAACCCGTACGCATGCGCGCCGGACAGCGAGATGACCAGGTGTTCGCGCGCGAGGGACTCGGCGTCCAGCACGCGGTCCGCCATCCGCTCCTGATGTTCCGTCAGCCTGCCCTTCATTCCATCCCTCCTTCCAGCGCCGGAGCCTCCGGCGCGTCACGGCCCAGCGGTCCGGGCGTCTGCAAGACCCAGCGCCGCGCCACCTCGCCTCCCACGCGTCGCAGCAGCCGATCCGCGCGGGCATGGTCCGGATGTTCCGGCAGCCGGCTCTCCCGGTGCGCGGCCTCCAGCGCTGGCGCCATCGCCTCGGCGTCGCGCAGCACGTCCTCCAGTGGCACCTGTCCACGCTTGATGTCGAGCAGCCGGGCCTTCAGCGCCCCCGTCGCCTCGAAGGTGGGCACGCCGTCGCGCAGCCAGCCCGTCGCCAGCGCCACCAGCCGCAGCAGGTTGTAGGCGTTCTTCGGCCGCAGCTCCCGCGCGGACGGGGGACGCTGGCCCCCGCCGCGCGCGTATGCCGTGAGCGCGGCGAGGTCATTCGACGCGAGCAGTCCCTGGTCCCAGAGCGAGCGGTAGAGCTGCTTGACGTACGTCTTCGCCGCGAGCACCGCGTCCTCGGGCGTGGGCGCGGCGCGGGGCGACACGGCGGCCAGGCGCCGGGCCACCTCGTCCAGGTCCGGCGTGGGCTCCTCGCACAGCCACGCGAGCAGCAGGTCGCGGTGCTCGGCCAGCCGCTGGCTGCGGGTGAGCTTGTCGAGCTGGCTCATGGCATAGCGTCCGAAGCTGCCGAAGATGGCCTTGGAGACGAACGCCTCGCGCACCTCCAGCACCCACGCGCCCAGCTCGTCCAGCGGCTTCATGCCGGGGACGAAGAGGGTCTCCAGCGTGTTCGGATCCGCGCGCAGCGCCTGCTCCACCGTCTTGCGGACCTCCCAGTACGTGGTGCTGCCATCCGCGCTCACCAGGTCCTGCGGGGGCTGCCCCAGGCCCAGCGTCCACGGCAGCGGCAGCGCGAACACGCCGCGCACGTCCACATCGGAGCGCTCGTCCGCGAGCCCCCACGCGTGACTGCCCACGCGCGTCTCCAGCACCACGCACGGCCGCAGCGCGCTCCAGGCCGCCTCGCGCCGCTGGGCGAACTGCACCTGCCCCATCCGCCGGGGCACGAGCTCGTCGCGCGCGAACCACACCTCGCCCACGCCGACGATCTGGACGTCGAAGCCGCCGTCATGCGCGCGCACCACGCGGCCCACCACCCCCTGGGGAATGCGGCGTCCGGACGCCACGCGCTCCACGCGCGTCGTGACCTCGGTACCATGCGGCAGCGGCACGGACAGCCGGTCGATCTGCTCCAGCCCACGGACCCGCGCCGGGGTGGAAGAAGCGCTCTCACGCGTGTCGCTCATCGGTCCCTCCTGGATGGGATGGCGGGCCACGCAGGACGCGGCGAAGCATGCGAGCCTGACCCTGGCCGGTGCTCCCCGTCAGCGCGCGATGCGACGCGCGGCGGGTCCTTCGGGCAACAGCCCCTCCACTTCGGACGCCAGCGGGAGCGCCGCCACCGCGCCCAGCTTCGTCACCACCCGGGCCCCCACCCCCGCGGCGAAGGTCATCAGCGCGACCAGGTCCTCGCGCGTCGCGCCCTCCAGTGCACGCGCGCCGCCATGGCCGCGCACCAGCCCGCTCAACATCGCGGACACGAAGCCGTCACCGGCGCCCGTCGTGTCCACCACCGTCACCTGGGGCGCGGGAACGGAGAGGACCTCGCCCTGCCAGAGGAACACCGCCCCGCGCGGCCCCAGCGTCACCACGGGCAGCCGCACGCCCTGGGCGGACAGGACCTGCAGGGCCGCTTCCGGCGAGTGCTCGCCGGTCGCGAAGTGGATCTCCTCCTCGGACAGCTTCACCACCGTGCACAGCGGGAGCATGCGGCCCAGGAGGGCTTGAAGCTCCTCGGGCCGCGTCCACATATGCAGCCGCAGGTTCGGATCACAGCTCACCAGCATCCCGGCCTCGCGTGCCAGGGTGAGCAGGCGCACCATGGCCTCGCGCGCCTCTGGCAGGAGCAGGGAGTTGGAGCCGCAGTGCAGCACCTTCGCACGCCGCACGAAGTCGCCATCCACGTCGGAGTCGTCCAGCAGGAACTCCGCCGAGCGCGTCCGGAAGTAGGTGAAGCTGCGCTCACCGTGCGCATCCAGCGAGACGAACAGCAGGCCGGTGCGCGCGTGGTCCACCTGACGCAAGCGGCTCACGTCCACGCCCTCCGCCGCCAGCCGGTCGCGCAGGAAGTGGCCGAACTCGTCGGAGCCCACCACGCCCACCATCGCCGAGCGCAGCCCCAGCCGCGCGAGCCCCACGGAGACATTGGCCGGAGAGCCCCCCGGAGACGGCTTCCACGCCTCCACGTCCCGAACGCGCGTGGCGCCGCCAGCCACGGGGAGGAAGTCCACCAGCGTCTCGCCGACACACACCACGTCCAGCGGCCCGGCTTCGTGCATGACCCTTCCCCCTGGGGACCGCGCTGCCCGTCAGTCCAGGCCCACCTGCGCCATGAAGTCCACGCTCTTGAGCTTGCGGCCCACGTGGTGCGCGATGAAGACGTTGAGCAGCCCCCGCGCCCGCGCGCGGAGGTCCGCGGGCAGCGGCGTGCGCTGACCCTCCTGGAGCGAGCGCAGCCCCGCCAGCAGCGCCACCGGCACGGGCACCGAGTCGCGCGCGCGTCCACCACACGGCTCACACACCGCGCCGCCGTGGCCCTGGTCGAACCGGGGCCGCTCGCCGGGCAGACCGCCGCACAGCGAGCAGGAGTCGAAGCGCGGCATCAACCCCGCCTGCGCCAGCGCCGCCAGCTCGAACGCCAGCAGCGACGTGGGCCCGGCCTCCTTCGCGTCCAGCCGGTGAAGGTAGCCCTCCACCAGCTCGAACAGCTCCGGGTGCGGCTCATGGTCGCGCGTGAGCTCGCGGCACAGCTCCACGGAGTACAGCGCCCGGGCGATGAGCGACAGGTCCTCGCGCGCGGCATAGAAGCCCGCGACGATGTCCGCGGAGTCCAGCCGCACCGTGCTGCCGCGCGTCTCCACGAGCTGCACGCGCAGCCGCATGAACGGCTCCAGCGCCCCCGCGAAACGGCGCTTGCTCTTGCGCGCGCCCGCGGCGAACGCGGTCAGCTTGCCGTGCTCACGCGTGAGCAGCGTCACCAGCCGGTCGGACTCACCATAGTCCACCGTGGACAGCACGAACGCGTCGTCGGCGTACCGCTCCATGATCCCTCTTCAACGCGCGGCCGGGGGCGGGAGCTTCCCGGACAGCACCAGGAACAGGCCCGCGCCCAGGAGCACGACCGCCAGGAGGATGGCCAGGATGAGGTACGCCCGCTTGCGCCGCGCCTGCTCCAGCTGCGCCGGCGAAGGCGCGGGCACCGCCCGGTCCACCTCCTCGTAGCGCAGCGCCGCCTCCTCTGGCGACAGGCCGATGACCTGCGCGTACGCGCGGATGTAGTTGAGCACGAACACGCGCTCGGGCAGCCGCTCCACCTGCCCCGCCTCCAGCGCGGCGACGAGGCTGGGGGGAATCTTCGTCTCCCGGGAGACGTCCTCACGCGACAGGCCGCGAAGCTCGCGCTGCTGGCTGAGGTATTTGCCGAAGTCGACGTGGTCCACGGTCTTTCGGGGCCCCGCGGCTAGAGGTGGTCCAGCAGTGAGCGGCAGTGGTCCTTGAGCTCGGACTCGTTCGCCTGGGCCTTGGACTCGCAGCTCGCGAACGCCTTCTTCGCCTCCTCCACCCGCCCGAGCTTCGCCTGGCACACGCCTTCGCGCTGGTAGGCCTCCGCCACGTCCGGGCACTTCTCACGGTAGTGGGCGAACTGCCGGCACGCCTCCTCCGTCTTGCCCGTCTCGTCGTAGATGATGCCCAGGTTCTTGTAGCCCAGGCAGAACTCCGGGTTGGTGGTGACGGCGGCCTTGATGTTCTGCACCGCGTTCGCCGTGTCGCCCTTCTTGTAGAGCGCCCAGCCCAGGTTCCCCTGCGCGGAGAAGCCGTAGCGGTACTGCATGTCGTTGAGCGACTCCTCGTACAGCTTGATGGCGTCGTCGTAGCGCCCCTGGTCCAGGCGCAGGTTGCCCAGGTTGGTGCGCGCTTCGGAGAAGGTCGGCCGCAGCTCCAGCGCCTTGTCGTAGTGGGACGCCGCCTCGTCGAGCCGGCGGAAGGACAGGTGCAGCAGCAGGCCCACCGCGTTGTGGGCCTCCGCGTTGCCCGGGTTCTGCTCCAGCGCCTTCTGGTACTCCGCGAGCGCGTCCTGCACCGCGCCGTGCTGCTGGGCCTGCACGCCCAGGTCGTAGTGGATCTCCGAGCTCCGGCGCTCCTTCTCCGTGGGGACGTGCGCGCAGCCCGCCGATGCGAGCGCGAACGCGAGGAAGCAGGAGGAAGTGATGCGGGACATGGGTGCCAATCCAGGGTGGAGGGTCAGAACGCGGCCAGGAAGCGGCCCAGGGTGGTGGCGACGTTGCGCTTCTCTTCAGCGCGGGCCTTCACGGCGGGCACGAGCGTGGGCTCCCGGAAGAACACGGGCAGCGTCTTCAGCCACTCGTCCTGCTGCGCGGGCGCCGCGGCACGCCAGTTCGCGTTGTCCATCATGAAGCCCAGCGACTCCACGAACGCGAGCGCGTCGTCCTCATCCTCGCGCAGCTCATCCGCGGACTGGATGCGCCGGCCGGACACGTACACCGCGCAGTCCCCCGCCTCCACCAGGTACAGGTACACGAAGACGCCCGCGCTCTGTCCACCGCGCAGCCCCACCACGAAGGCCTGCGCGGGCCCCGCCTGCTTGCCGGGGATGGCCACGTGCGGCGTGTTGAGCGACAGGTGCAGCGAGAGCACCTGGTCGCGGTTGGCGGGAAGACCCCGGTAGCGCTCGTCGATGGTGAACACCGTCGTCTCCCTTCCCGCGCACCCTCAGCGGGTGGTGAGGGTGAACTCCTCGGTCGCGTCCTGCGCGTCCGCAGCCGTCTTCTGGAAGCGGATGAGGGGCGTGTCAACCATCACGTTGCCGCCGCCCTCGTTGCCCTCGCCGATGATCACCTTGAAGACGTTCCCGGGCGACGTGCTGCGGCGGCTGCCCCCGTTCACCTTGCGGGCAATCAGCGTCACCGCGTTCGCGCCGGGACGCAACTGGCTGGTGATGTCCATCACCACCTGGTCCTCGTTGTTGCGCAAACGACGCAGCCAGCGCGAGTTCACGTACACGTCGATGTCGAAGTCCGTCATGCCCGGCGTCGTCTGCTCCGTCACCAGCCAGTAGCGCTGCGTGATGCGCGCCGGCCCGGACGTGGGAGCGGCGGGAGCGGTCGGAGCCGGAGCCTGCGCGACGATGCCCGCGTCCGGAGCCGCGGCGGCGGCCGGAGGCGTCGCGGTGGAAGGCGTCGCGGGCGTGGGCGTCACGGTCGTCACGCGGGCGGCGTACCCCGGCGCGTCGATGTGGACGTTCCCTTCCGCGTCGATGCGGACGGTGGCCTTCTCGAAGCGCGTGTTCGTCACCCCGTCGATCTTCACACCGTTCAGGAAGACCGAGCCGGCCAAGGCCAGCATGGGGACGAGCGAGGCCGCGACAGTGATGGCGATGCGGGCGGACGTGCGGGGCATGGCGGCGTTCCTCCAAGGAATCCTCAACAGTCCCGGGAGCTTGCGAACGACTTAGCGCACCCGGGGGAGCGGGACAAGGCGGGGTCAGCCCCCTTGGAGCGCTCCGCCGCCACGAACATTCACCCCGAGGCCCGTCTTCCTGTCCAGCCGGACGCGAGCGGCTCAGGGCGCCGCGGTCGGCGTCTCGTCGGGCGGCGGCGGAGGCAGCTCGCGCTGCGCGAGCGCCCAGTCTCCGCCCAGGCCATGGCCCTCCCGGAAGCGGCGGAAGTCACGCCGCACGGCGCGGGGGTAGCGGCGGAACTTCTCCAGCTCCTTGGCCTTCATGGCGTCCCGGATGCGCGTGGGGCCGGCGTTGTAGGCCATCAACGCCAGGTCCAGGTCGCCGCCGAAGCGGCCCTGCAGGTTGCGCAGGTACCGGATGCCCAGGCGCACGCAGACGGCGGGGTCCGCCACCACCTCCTCGCGCGACAGCTTCAGACCTTCCTTCTCCGCCAGGAAGTGCAGCGTGCTGGGCTTGATCTGCATCAGCCCCCGGGCGCCCTTCTCCGAGACGGACTCCTCCTCGAAGTCGGACTCCACGTCGATGATGGCCAGCACCAGCAGCGGGTCATACCCCGTGCGGCGCGACTCCTCGTCGATGGCCTGCCCCAGCCGCCGGCGCAGCGTGAGCCCCAGGTCCGGAGCGCGCTTGGCCAGCACGGCGTCGATGAGCGCCGCATCCTCGGAGATGGCCTCCTGCGCCACCACTTCAGGGACCACGGGCGACGGGGCGGGCTCCTCCAGCAGGGGCACCACCCGCGCGGACACCACGAGCGCCACGCCCGCGAGCAGCGGGAGCCGGGAGCACCCGCTGCTCAGGGCATGCAGCCCCGCGAAGAACCGCGTTCCCCACGACCTGCCGCCCGAGGCGGCGGGTCCACTCACTTGCGGTGCTCCAGGGCCTGGATGCGCTCGTTCAGGCGCTCCAGGCGGGCACCGAACGCCTGCAGCTCCTCGCGGCGCGGCAGCTTCAGGAGGCTCAGGGCCGTGCGGACCCGCTCCTCCACGTTGTGCTCCAGGTCCTTGCGGTGGCCCGCCAGCCGGTCCGCGAACTCACGGGCCTGGCGCTTCACCTCGTCCTGGCTCCAGCCCGCGACGGACGCCACGCGCTGCACGGCACGGGAGGCCTCCTCCTCCGCCGTGTTCACCGCCAGGAGCGCCTGGCTCCAGATCCGTTCGAATGCCTCCGCCACGGAGGTCTTCTCTCGGGGGCCCTCGGTGTTGTTGTCCATGAAGTCGCTCCGGGAGTTACCCCAGGCCCTCCCGGTGGAAGGAACCCAGGGCATTCAAGGGGGTCTGCGACCTAAGCACACCCCATGGGTGAAGGAAACGCTCTCAGGCGCGCGGACTAGACGCCGCGCCGCCCGAATTCTTGGTCGCCCGGTGGGCCCGCCGGGTGGGCTTCAAGAGCACATCCAACTTCTTCGAAAGGCGGTTCAGCTCGCGGGTGATCTGCTCCACCTGGGACTGGCTGGCAACTCCCACCGCCTCGACGACCTTCGTCTGGAACCCGTCCAGCCGCTTGCGAAACTCCACGCCCGCCGCGTCCACCTTCTTCGTCAGCTCCTGGACGCGGGGATCCGCGCGCAGTTCGCCAGCCTGCACCTTCGTCCACAGGGCCTGGACCTCCTTCGCCGCCACCTGGCCCCGCGTCTCCAGCGCACGGAAGGCCTTGTTCGCCTCCCCTTCCAGCCCCTGGAACCGCTTCTGCGCCTCGGAGAACCGACCCTTCAGGTAGGCCTCCACGTTCTGCGTCACGCCCGTCTTCTCGCTCGTCGTCGCCATGTCGCACTCCCCCCGGTATTCCGGGCCTAATAACGTGATGCGTCAACATAACGCACTGCAACATGCCGTCAAGCGAACATGGGCTGGACTGTGCAAAACGAGAAAGCCGCCGCCCCGGCATGACACCAGGACGGCGGCTGGCTCACGAAGCGTCAGGGACGCCTCGGGGAAACACTAGGCGACGTCGGTGGACCTGGTGTCCGGCCGCGAGGGCGGAGGGGCCAGCGGGCCGGTGTCTCCGTGGGTGGCGGCCAGGGCGGCCTCCATCTCGTTGACCTCGTCCGTGGGGCTCTCCACCTCGATGTCGAGGTGCTTGTAGTTCGGCAGGCCCGTGCCGGCGGGG
Source organism: Pseudomonadota bacterium (assembly GCA_023424585.1). GTDB lineage: Bacteria > Myxococcota > Myxococcia > Myxococcales > Myxococcaceae > Corallococcus. Next base: position 12,882 of record JAFADT010000316.1, on the reverse strand, counting down.
ATGAGCCGGCCCATGATGACGTTCTCCTTGAGGCCGCGCAGGTAGTCCACCTTGCCGTTGATGGCGGCCTCGGTGAGCACCTTCGTGGTCTCCTGGAACGACGCCGAGGAGATGAACGACTCGGTGGAGAGCGACGCCTTGGTGATGCCGAGCAGCAGGGGCTCGCCCACGGCCGGGCGCTTCCCTTCGGACATGACCTTCTCGTTCTCCTCCTCGAACACCCACTTCTCGACCTGCTCGTCCACGAGGAAGTTGGTGTCGCCCACGTCGGTGACGCGCACCCGGCGCAGCATCTGCCGGACGATCGTCTCGATGTGCTTGTCGTTGATCTTCACGCCCTGCAGTCGGTAGACCTCCTGCACCTCGTCCACCAGGTAGCGCGCGAGCTCCTTCTCGCCCAGCACCTTGAGGATGTCGTGCGGGTTGGCCGCGCCGTCCATCATCGCCTCGCCGGCCTTCACGCGGTCGCCGGAGTGGACGTTGATGCTCTTGCCCTTGGAGATCAGGTACTCCTTGGCCAGGTCCGCGCGCTGCTCGCCGTTCACCTCGGGGGTGATGATGAGCTTGCGCTTGCCCTTGGTGTCCTTGCCGAAGGACACCACGCCGTCGATCTCCGCGATCGCCGCCGCGTCCTTGGGCTTGCGCGCCTCGAAGAGCTCGGCCACGCGGGGCAGACCGCCCGTGATGTCCTTGGTCTTCGTGGTCTCGCGCGGCACCTTGGCGATGACCTCACCGGCGCTGATCTCATCCTGGTCGTTGACCGTGATGATGGCGCCCTGGGGCAGGAAGTAGCTGGCCGGGTTCTTGGACGACGGCAGCTCCTTCACGTTGCCGGCCGCGTCGCGGATGGTGACGCGCGGACGCGCCTCCGGGTCCTTGGACTCGATGACCGTCTTGCGCGACAGGCCCGTCACCTCGTCGAGCGTCTCGGACATCGTCACGCCTTCGATGATGTCCTCGTAGCGCACGACACCGCCCACTTCCGTGAGCAGCGGGATGGCGAACGGGTCCCACTCGGCCAGGAGCACGCCCGGCTCCAGCTTCTGGTTCTCCTTCACCAGGATGCGGGCGCCGTAGATGATCTGGTAGCGCTCGCGCTCGCGGCCGGACTCGTCGACGATGACGATCTCGCCGTTGCGGTTCATGGCCACCAGCGTGCCGTCCGCCTTCTGCACCGTGTTCAGGCCCGCGAACTTCACGGAGCCCGCGTAGCGGTTCTCCAGGCTGGACTGCTCCGCGCGACGGGTCGCCGCGCCACCGATGTGGAAGGTGCGCATCGTCAGCTGCGTACCCGGCTCACCGATGGACTGCGCCGCGATGACGCCCACGGCCTCGCCCACGGACACCTTGCGGCCACGCGCCAGGTCACGGCCGTAGCACTCCACGCAGATGCCGCGCTTGGCCTGGCACGTGAGCACCGAGCGGATCTTCACCTTGTCCAGGCCGCTGTTCTCGATGCGGCGGACGCGGTCCTCGTCGATCTCCTCGTTCGCGCGCACCAGCACCTCGCCCGTCACCGGGTCGAGGATGTCGTCCAGGGCCACGCGGCCCAGGATGCGCTCACCCAGCGGCTCGATGATCTCGCCGCCCTCGACCAGGGCGCCGATGAACAGACCGTCCATGGTGCCGCAGTCGTACTCGTTGATGATGGCGTCCTGCGCCACGTCCACGAGACGGCGGGTGAGGTAACCGGAGTTGGCCGTCTTGAGCGCCGTGTCCGCCAGGCCCTTGCGGGCGCCGTGCGTGGAGATGAAGTACTGGAGCACGGAGAGGCCTTCACGGAAGTTGGCCGTGATGGGCGTCTCGATGATCTCGCCGGAGGGCTTCGCCATCAGGCCGCGCATACCCGCCAGCTGGCGGATCTGCTGGGCGCTGCCGCGGGCGCCGGAGTCGGCCATGATGTAGATGGGGTTGAACGATGGCTGCTTGCGCGTCACGCGCTTGCCGTCCACGTCCCCGCTGGCCTCGTCCTGGGAGATCTGCTGCATCATCTCCTGGGCGACCTTCTCGGTGATCTCCGCCCAGATATCGATGACCTTGTTGTAGCGCTCACCGTCGGTGATGAGGCCCTCCAGGTACTGGTTCTCGATCTCCGACACCTCCTTGCGCGCGTAGTCCAGGAACTCCTGCTTCTTCGCAGGGATGATCATGTCCTTGAGCGCGATGGAGATACCGGCGCGGGTCGCGTGGAAGTAGCCCGCGCTGCGGACGCGGTCCGCCAGCAGCACCGTCTCCTTCTCGCCCGTGAGGCGGTAGCAGAGGTCGATGAGGTTACCGAGCGACTTCTTGTCGAGCACCTTGTTGATGGCGTCGAAGCCCACGCGGCGCGGAACGACCTCCCACAGGAGCACGCGGCCGACCGTGGTCTCCTTCCGCTTGCCGTCGATGCGGCAGACGATCTTCGCCTGCAGGTGCACCTCGCCGTGGTCGTACGCGGCACGCACCTCGTCCGGCGACGAGAACACGCGGCCCTCGCCGTTGGCGAACTCGCGGGCGCGGGTCATGTAGTAGATGCCGAGCACCATGTCCTGCGTCGGGACGATGATGGGCTTGCCGTTCGCGGGGCTGAGGATGTTGTTCGTCGACATCATCAGCACGCGCGCTTCCATCTGCGCTTCGATGGACAGCGGCACGTGCACGGCCATCTGGTCGCCGTCGAAGTCCGCGTTGAACGCGGCGCACACCAGCGGGTGCAGCTGGATGGCCTTGCCCTCGATGAGGACGGGCTCGAAGGCCTGCATGCCCAGGCGGTGCAGCGTGGGGGCGCGGTTGAGGAGCACCGGGTGCTCGCGGATCACGTCCTCGAGGATGTCCCAGACCTCCGGACGCTCCTTCTCCACCATCTTCTTCGCGGACTTGATGGTGGTGACGTAGCCCTTCTCTTCGAGCTTGTTGTAGATGAACGGCTTGAAGAGCTCGAGCGCCATGATCTTCGGCAGGCCGCACTGGTGCAGGCGCAGCTCGGGACCGACGACGATGACGGAGCGGCCCGAGTAGTCCACGCGCTTGCCGAGCAGGTTCTGGCGGAACCGGCCCTGCTTGCCCTTGAGCATGTCGGACAGCGACTTCAGCGGCCGCTTGTTCGGGCCGGTGATGGTCTTGCCGCGGCGGCCGTTGTCGAACAGCGCGTCCACGGCCTCCTGGAGCATCCGCTTCTCGTTGCGGATGATGATGTCCGGCGCGTTCAGCTCCTGCAGCCGCTTGAGGCGGTTGTTGCGGTTGATGACGCGGCGGTACAGGTCGTTGAGGTCGGAGGTCGCGAAGCGGCCGCCGTCCAGGGGCACCAGGGGGCGCAGGTCGGGCGGGATGACCGGGATGACGTCCAGCATCATCCACTCCGGCTTGTTGCCGGACGAGCGGAACGCCTCGGCGACCTTCAGGCGCTTGGCGTACTTCTTCCGCTTCGCCTCGCTGGTCGTCTCGCGCATGTCCTTGCGCAGTTCCTCGGACAGCTTCTCCACGTCCAGGGACTTGAGCATCTCACGGACGGCCTCGCCGCCCATGCCCGCGGTGAACGAGTCCTCACCGTGCTCCTGGAAGAGCCGGTGCATCTTCTCCTCGGAGATCAGCTCGCCCCGCTGGAGCGGCGTCGCCTTGGGGTCGATGACCATGTAGCTCTCGCAGTACAGCACCTTCTCCATCTCCTTGAGGGTGATGTCGAGCAGGTTGCCGATGCGGCTGGGCAGCGACTTGAGGAACCAGATGTGGGCCACGGGCGTGGCCAGCGTGATGTGTCCCAGGCGCTCACGGCGCACCTTGGACTGGATGACCTCCACGCCGCACTTCTCGCACACGACGCCACGGTGCTTCATGCGCTTGTACTTGCCGCAGTTGCACTCGTAGTCCTTCACCGGCCCGAAGATGCGGGCGCAGAACAGGCCGTCCCGCTCCGGCTTGAAGGTGCGGTAGTTGATCGTCTCCGGCTTCTTCACCTCGCCGTGCGACCACTGGCGGATCTTGTCGGGCGACGCCAGCGCGATGCGAATGGCGTTGAACGACAGCGGGTCCTTCGGCTTCTCGAAGAAGTTGAAAATGTCCTTCACGTTGCCTCCGAAAACTTATGAGCGCCCGAGGCGCCAAACGTTTCGGGCCCCCGCCCTGCACCCGGCCAGCCGCTCCCTCCACGAGGAAGCAGCCAGCCGGTCAGGCGGGCGCACCGGCTTCTTTGAAAAGGCCTAGGCCTCGGTCCCCGACTTCCGGTCCTCGCCGTCGCCGCCACCCAGGAAGTCGCCGCCGAAGCTGCGCTGGCGCTCCGGAGGCGCGCTCTCCAGCAGCTCCACGTCCAGGGCCAGCGACTGGAGCTCCTTGAGGAGCACGTTGAACGACTCGGGCAGGCCGCTCTCGAGGACGTTGTCGCCCTTGACGATCGCCTCGTACATGCGCGTGCGGCCCACCACGTCGTCCGACTTGACCGTGAGGAACTCCTGCAGCGTGTAAGCCGCGCCGTAGGCCTCCATCGCCCAGACTTCCATCTCGCCCAGACGCTGACCGCCGAACTGGGCCTTGCCGCCCAGGGGCTGCTGCGTGACGAGCGAGTAGGGCCCGATGGAACGGGCGTGGATCTTCTCGTCCACCAGGTGGTGCAGCTTGAGCATGTACATCACGCCCACGGTGACGTTCTGGTCGAACGGCTCACCCGTGCGGCCGTCGAAGAGCACCATCTGGCCGGAGCGCGGCAGCCGGCCCTCGTCGAAGAGGTTGTGGATCTCCGACTCGCGGGCGCCGTCGAACACCGGCGTCGCGACGTGGATGCCCTTCTTCAGGCGGCGGCAGAGGTCCTGGACCTCGGGGTCGGACAGGCCGTCCACGAAGTCACCGAACGCCTTGTCGTCGTACACGGTCTTCAGCTGCTTCTTGAGCTGCTCGCCGCTGAAGTTCTCCTCGATGTAGCGCTGGATCTGCTCGCCCACGCCCTTCGCGGCCCAGCCCAGGTGGACCTCGAGGATCTGCCCGATGTTCATGCGGGAAGGCACGCCGAGCGGGTTGAGGACGATGTCCACCGGACGCCCGTCCTCCAGGTACGGCATGTCCTCCTCGGGGAGGACGCGGGACACGACGCCCTTGTTGCCGTGGCGGCCGGCCATCTTGTCGCCCACCGCGAGCTTGCGCTTGATGGCGACGTACACCTTCACCATCTTGATGACGCCCGGGGGGAGCTCGTCGCCCTTCTTGATGCGGGCGATCTTCTCGCCGAAGGCCAGCTTCACGGCCTCCTTCGTCTCCTCCAGGTTGCGCAGGATGTCGCGCAGGCGCGCGTCCAGCGGATCACCGACGGAGATCTCGCCCCAGTACTTGTAGGGCACCGTGGCCAGCAGCTCGTCGCTGAGGATGTCCCCCTTCTTCAGGAGGATCTTCCCCTTGTCGTCCACGAGCTTGCCCTGGACCTCCTTGCCGCGGACCAGCCCGCGGATGCGGCTGTACGCGGAGTCCTGGAGGACCTTGATCTCGTCGTTCTGGTCCTTGAGGAGCTTCGCCTCCTCCATGGACTCGATCTGCTTGGCGCGCTCGTCCTTCTCCACGCCCTTGCGGCTGAACACCTTGGCGTTGATGACGGTGCCCACGACGCCCGGGGGCACGCGCAGGGAGCTGTCGCGCACGTCGCCGGCCTTCTCACCGAAGATGGCGCGCAGCAGCTTCTCTTCGGGGGAGAGCTGGGTCTCGCCCTTCGGGGTGATCTTGCCCACCAGCACGTCGCCGGGCTTCACCTCGGCGCCGATGCGGATGATGCCGCTCTCGTCCAGGTCCTTGAGGGCCTCCTCACCCACGTTCGGGATGTCGCGGGTGATCTCCTCCTTGCCCAGCTTGGTGTCGCGCGCGATGCACTCGAACTCCTCGATGTGGATGGACGTGAAGACGTCCTCCTTGAGGATGCGCTCGCTGAGGAGGATGGAGTCCTCGAAGTTGTAGCCCTGCCAGGGCATGAACGCGACGACCACGTTCTGCCCCAGCGCCAGCTCACCGGTCTCGGTGGCCGGACCGTCCGCGATCACGTCGCCCTTCTTCACCCGGTCGCCCTTGCGGACGATGGGCTTCTGGTTGAGGCACGTGTTCTGGTTGGAGCGCTGGTACTTGAGCAGGTTGTAGATGTCCACCTCGCTGGACACGTCGCTCAGCGCCGCGTTGGCGTCCGCCTTCACCACGATGCGGCTGGCGTCCACCGACTCCACGATGCCGTCGCGGCGGGCCACGCACGTCACGCCCGAGTCGCGCGCGACGATGGCCTCGATGCCCGTGCCCACGAGCGGAGCCGCGGTGCGCAGCAACGGCACCGCCTGGCGCTGCATGTTGGAGCCCATGAGCGCGCGGTTCGCGTCGTCGTTCTCCAGGAACGGGATGAGGGAGGCGGCCACCGACACCAGCTGGTTCGGGGACACGTCCATCAGGTCCACGTCCTCGGCCTTGACCTGGACGAACTCGCCGCTGCGGCGGCTCTGCACCAGCGCGTTGAGGAACTTGCCCTTCTTGTCCGTCTCCGCGTTGGCCTGGGCGATGGTGTGCTTCTCCTCCTCCAGCGCCGAGTAGAACGCCACGTCGGACGTCACGCTGCCCGCGTCCACCTTGCGGTACGGCGTCTCCACGAAGCCGAACTCGTTGACGCGCGCGTAGGTCGACAGCGACGCGATGAGGCCGATGTTCGGGCCTTCCGGCGTCTCGATGGGGCAGATGCGGCCGTAGTGCGTCGGGTGCACGTCGCGGACTTCGAAGCCCGCGCGCTCACGCGTGAGGCCGCCCGGCCCGAGCGCGGAGAGGCGACGCTTGTGCGTGACCTCGGAGAGCGGGTTCGTCTGGTCCATGAACTGCGACAGCTGGCTGGACCCGAAGAACTCCTTGATCACCGCCGTCACCGGCTTGGCGTTGATCAGGTCGTGGGGCATGAGCGTCTCGATCTCCTGGAGGCTCATGCGCTCCTTGATGGCGCGCTCCATGCGGACCAGACCGATGCGGTACTGGTTCTCCAGCAGCTCACCCACCGCGCGCACGCGGCGGTTGCCCAGGTGGTCGATGTCGTCGATCGTGCCCTTGCCGTTCTTCAGGTCGATCAGGTAGCGGATGACCTCCAGGATGTCGCGCTTGGTCAGGATCTGACCGTCCAGGGGCTCCTCGAGGTTGAACTTGAAGTTCAGCTTGAGGCGACCGACCTTGGACAGGTCGTAGCGCTCCGGGTTGAAGAACAGGTTGCTGAACAGGTTCGTCGCCGTCTCCGGCGTCGGGGGATCGCCCGGGCGCAGGCGCCGGTAGATCTCCATGATGGCCTGCTCGGGCGACTCGATCTTGTCCAGCATCAACGTCTCACGCAGGTACGGACCCACGTTGAGGTTGTCGATGAAGAGGACCTTGAACTCCTTGATGTCGCGCTTGAGGAGCTCGTCCACCTTCTCCTGGGAGACCTCCTCGTTGCACTCGAGGATGACCTCACCGGTGTTCTCGTCCACCACGTCGTAGGCGGACACCTTGGTGAAGAGCTCGTCCGCGTCGATGGGCAGCTTGGTCATCTTCGCCGCCTCGAGCTTCTTGATGGCGGCGCGCGTGAACTTGCGGTTCTTCTTGACGATCAGCTCACCGGACTTGGTCTTGATGTCGCGCGTGGCGCGCTGACCCGGCAGGAGCTCCAGCTCGACGGACTTCTCGAAGTCCGCGGCGCTCTGCAGGTAGATGGTCTCGGTGGCGTAGTAGTAGTTGAGGATCTCCTCGGTGGAGCCCTTGAAGTCGAGCGGGTTCTTCTTGGCCGTGTCACCGACGGCGCCCAGGGCGCGGATGAGCACGGTGGCCGGCAGCTTGCGGCGCCGGTCGATGCGCACGTACAGCAGGTCCTTGTGGTCGAACTCGAAGTCGATCCACGAGCCGCGGTACGGGATGATGCGGGCGTTGTAGAGCAGCTTGCCCGACGAGTGGCTCTTGCCCTTGTCGTGGTCGAAGAACGCACCCGGGCTGCGGTGCAGCTGGCTCACCACCACGCGCTCGGTGCCGTTGATGATGAACGTACCGTTCTGGGTCATCAGCGGGATTTCGCCGAAGTAGACCTCCTGCTCCTTCACGTCGCGGATGGACTGGGCGCCGGTCTCCTCGTCCTTGTCCCAGACGACCAGGCGCACGACGACCTTGATGGGCGCCGAGTAGGTCATTCCGCGCTGGTGGCACTCATCGACGTCGTACTTCGGCTTCTCCAGGTGGTAGCTGACAAACTCCAGCGAGGAGGTCTCGTTGAAGTCCCGGATCGGGAAGACGGACTTGAAGACACCCTGAAGGCCAAGATCCTCACGCTTCTCCGGGGCGATGTCGGCCTGGAGGAACTTCTCGTAGGATTGCTTCTGGATGTTGATGAGATTGGGAATGTCGATGATCTTCGCGATCTTCGCGAAGGTCTTCCGCACGCGGAAATTGTTCTGGATCTGCGTCGGCATTCGGTCTCCGGGGACGGCTGCTCGGGCGGGGCAAACTTCAGTAACGCGCGGCGGCGCCGGGAAATTTGGCAAATGTCAAATGGGCAAAGCCGGCGCCCCAACAAAGGGAGCGCCGGCCTGCTCATCCGATCAGGCGGCTACCCGGGATTTCCCGGAAGAACAGGGTAGCCCCTGGACAGAACTACTTGATCTCGACGGTGGCGCCAGCCGCGGTGAGCTGGTCCTTGATCTTCTTGGCGTCGTCCTTGTTGACGCCTTCCTTGACCGTCTTGGGCGCGCCCTCGACCAGGTCCTTGGCCTCCTTCAGGCCCAGGCCGGTGATGGCACGGATCTCCTTGATGACGTTGATCTTGTTGGCGCCGGCGTTCGCCAGCACCACGTTGAACTCCGTCTTCTCCTCAACAGGGGCAGCGACGGCGGCGGGGCCCGTGGGGGCAACGGCCACGGCGGCGGCGGACACGCCCCACTTGTTCTCCAGCAGCTTCACGAGCTCGCCCGCCTCGAGGACGGTGAGCTTCGAGAGTTCTTCAGCAATCGCGTTCAAATCGGCCATGGAACTGTTCCTTCTGGTTGACTAACGGCCGGCGACCCATTTGGGCGGCTCGGCCGAAGAGGTTGCGGTAGAAAAACTTCTCGGAACGATTACTGCCCCTGCGCCTTGTCCGCGTGCGCCTGGATGACGCGCGCGAGCTGCGACCCGGGGGCCGCGATGGTCCGGACCAGCTTGCCCGCCGGCTGGTTGAGCATGCCGAGCAACTGCCCGCGCAGCTCGTTGAGGCCTGGCAGCTTCGCCAGCGCCTTCACGCCGTTGGCGTCGACCTTGTTACCGGCGACGACGGCGCTACGGACCTTGATGGTCTCCATGTCCTTGATGAAATCCATCAGGATCTTCGCAGGAGCCACCTCGTCGTCGTAGCTGATGCAGAGGGCCACGGGACCGGTGAAGTCATCCGAAATCACGGAGACGGACGTACCCTGAGCGGCACGGCGCGCCAGCGTGTTCTTGATGACCTTGTACTCGACCTGGCCCTCGCGGAACTTGCGACGGAGCCGAGTGACGGTCTCGACGTTCACCTTGGAGGACTCCACGAGCACCGCGGTCTTGGTCCGCGTGAACTTATCGTGAAGGTCCTTGATCATCTCTTCCTTCTCGCTCTTCAGCACCTTGACTCACCTCCTTCATGGCCCGACCTGACAGTCGGGCGTGATGCCTGGGCCAAAGTGGCAGAGCGAGAGAGGAGCCTCCGAGAGGCACCACACCGCACCTCCAGTCTCGGCAGGGCTGACCTTGCGGTCGTTTGAACCAGGAGTGGATGGACGGCCCGACCGGTTGCCCGGTTCCCAACGGACGCGTCTTCCCCAATCCAGGTCCCTGCTGTCATGAACCAGGTCGGAACGCCGCGTCTCACGACATGGCGCTCCAATTGCAAAAGCCGGGGGCCTATACCCCCGGCTTTCGCAAAGATCCAGCACTTTCTATCGGACCGACGTTCTACAGGCGACAGGAGCGACGCTCCCTGTCAGGGAGCGCACCCTTCCCTGCCCCTCCTGGCACCCGCGATTAGCGGTGACGCGCCAGGATTTCCTGAGTGTCGAGCTTGATGCCCGGCCCCATGGTCGTCGAGATGGCGACGCCCTTCAGGTACACACCCTTGGCGGTGGCCGGCTTGAGCTTCATCACCAGGTCCACCAGCGCGTTGAAGTTCGCCTCGAGCTTGTCCGCCTCGAAGGAGGCCTTGCCCATCTTGGCGTGGACGATGCCCGCCTTCTCCGCGCGGAAGTCCACCTTACCGCCCTTGGAGTCGCGGATGGCCTTGGCGACGTCCATGGTCACCGTGCCGACCTTCGGGTTCGGCATGAGGCCACGGGGACCGAGCACCTTACCGAGGCGGCCGACGATGCCCATCATGTCCGGCGTCGCGATGACGGTGTCGAAGTCGAGGAAGCCCTCCTCGATGCGCTTCTGGAGGTCCTCGGCGCCGACGATGTCCGCGCCGGCGTTGGTGGCCTCGGTGGCGCGCTCGCCCTTGGCGAACACCGCCACGCGCACGGTGGCGCCGGTGCCGTGCGGGAGCACCACGGCGCCACGGACCATCTGGTCCGCGTGCTTCGGGTCCACGCCCAGGTTGATGGCGACGTCGACCGTCTGGTCGTACTTCGTCGCGCGGGCCTCCACGGTCTTCTTCAGCAGCGCGAAGCCCTCGGCGACGGCGTAGCGCTTGTTGCGGTCCACCAGATCGTTGGACGCGCGGAACTTCTTTCCGGAGTTAGCCATTGCAGGAATCCTTGAGAGAGGGGGCGGGCTAGCCGACGACGTCGATGCCCATGGAGCGCGCGGTGCCAGCAATGGTGTTCATGCAGGCCTCGAGGGACGCGGCGGTGGTGTCCTGGATCTTCTTCTTGGCGATCTCCTCGAGCTGCTTGCGGGAGATCTGCCCCACCTTCTCCTTGCCCGGCTTCTTCGCGCCCGAACCCTTCTTCTTCTCCGTGTGGAGACCCGCGGCCTTCTTGATGAGGATGGCGGCGGGAGGGGTCTTCAGGATGAAGGTGAAGGAGCGGTCCTGATACACGGTGATGATCACCGGGATGATCAGACCCTCCTTGGCCTCCGCCTGCGTCTTCGCGTTGAACTGCTTGCAGAACTCCATGATGTTCACGCCCTGCTGACCGAGCGCGGGGCCGATCGGCGGAGCGGGGTTCGCCTTGCCGGCGGGAATCTGCAACTTGACCTGACCTGTGACCTTCTTCATCGGCGGACTGCTGCCTTTCGAGAGGGTGGTTCCGACGGGCCGCCAGACGGGGCGACCCTCCCACCCGTTGAGCCGCGCCCGTCACCCGGGCGCGGAAGACTGATGAAACTAGCCGGTGGTCTTCTCCACCTGCATGAAGTCGAGCTCCACGGGGGTCGCGCGTCCGAAGATGCTGACGAGCACGCGCACGCGGCCCTTCTCCGGGTTGACCTCTTCCACGGTGCCGTTGAAGTTGGCGAACGGGCCGTCGATGACGCGCACCGTGTCGCTGGTCTCGAACTGGACCTTGGGCTTGGCCTTGTGGGCGCCCTCGGTGACCTGCGCGGTGAGGCGCTCGACCTCGCGGTCCGACATGGGCCGGGGCTGCTCGTTCTGGCCGACGCCCGGGAACCCCGTCACCTTGGAGGTGTTCTTCACCAGGTGGACGGTGATGTCGTTGAGCTCCATCTGGACGAAGATGTAGCCCGGGAAGAGCTTGCGGCGCGTGGTCTTCTTCTCGCCGTTCACCATCTCCACGACCTGCTCCATGGGGATGAGGATCTCACCGATCAGATCCTGGTCCTGCAGGCCCTTGAGACGCACCTGCTCTTCCAGGTTCTTCTTCGCCTGGTTCTCGTAGTTCGAGTAGGTCTGGACCGTGAACCATTTCTTCGCCATTACAGCTTCCCCCACAGGGTAGGCAGCCACTCCACCATCAAGTTGTACGCGACGGTGTCGATGCAGAAGAGCAGAACGGCCGCCACCAGCGAGGCGACGACCACGGCCATGGTCGACGCGCGGGTCTCCGACCAGGTAGGCCACGTGACCTTCATCAGCTCGGACGCCACGTCGATGGAGAGGGCGTGCGTGCGAGGGTGGAAGTAGGCCGCCAGCATCAGGACCAGGGCGCCCACATAGCCCACCAGCGTCGACACGCGCCAGCCGAGACCTTCGAAGAGCTCCACGTCGCTCCAGCCGAACCGACTCCAGAGCAACCCGAAGACGTGCTCCAGGAAGAGGGCCAGGACGATGCCGGAGACGAGATAGAAGATGACCACGAGCCGCTTGGGGTCGATGCCCGAGCGGTTAGCCTGCTGGCTGGCCTCAGATGCCGTCGCCATGGTGCCTCACGAGGGACTGCGGAAGCGGGACTGCGAAAAGGCAGGGACCCCCGGCACCGCTCGGTACCGGGGGTCCCTGTACTGAAGCTGGCAGGCCAGGAGGGATTCGAACCCCCAACACGCGGATTTGGAGACCGCTGCTCTACCGTTGGAGCTACTGGCCTAAATCTTCATGAAACCGACGACCTAGACCTTGCCTTCCTTGTGGTCCGTGTGCTTGCGGCAGCGAGGGCAGAACTTGCTCAGCTCGAGCTTGTCCTGGCTCTTCCGCTTGTTCTTCGTGGTCGTGTAGTTCCGCTCTTTGCACGTGGTGCACTCGAGCGAGATGATGGAACGGTTACCCTTAGGCATGGTTCATTTCACCAGATGCGAGAAGGGAAGGCTACAGATGCAGCCCTCCCCTTCGCAACTCAGTGCCCGTGAAAGCCGGTCGGCGGGAAGCCGATCAGGCGATGATCTCCGCAACGACGCCGGCGCCCACCGTACGGCCACCCTCGCGGACGGCGAACCGGAGCTCCTTCTCCATCGCGACCGGGGTGATGAGCTCCACCTCGATGGCGATGTTGTCGCCCGGCATGACCATCTCGACGTTGTCCGGCAGCTTCACCGTGCCCGTCACGTCCGTGGTGC
>JAFADT010000261.1 GCA_023424585.1 Pseudomonadota bacterium | reverse complement strand
GTGCTTCTGCGTGTCGGCGGTGGCGTGGATGGGGGTGGGGGGGCGTGCGCGGTGGCTCGCGGCGGCGCCGGGGCTCGCGTCGCTGGGGTGCTGCGTGGGCGGCTTCGGGTGGGTGGCGGGGCTGCTGGTGCTGCTGGTGCTGGCGATGACGGCGGCCTCGGTGCTGGTGCTGGTGCTCTCGCCCCGGCCCCCGCGTGCGCGCGCGTTCGCGTGGGTGAGTGGCGTGGTGGGACTGGTGCCGGTGGCGCTGATGGGCCTGGGGCGATGAGCGCGGGGCGCGGTGACAAGGCGGCGAACCACTCCGTCGCGCGGACGCTGGCGGCCGTGCTGGGGGCTCCGCTCGCGGCGTTCGCGGTGGGCGCGGCGGTGATGGCGTTCCTTCCTGTGTCCGGGACGTGGGCCTTCGCGCTGGGCTTCCACGTGGTGCTGCCCGTGTGGGTGGGGCTCGCGTGCGCGCTGCCGCTGGCACGGAATGGCCGGGTGGCGTGGGGCGTGTGCCTGGCGGTGGCGGTGGCGGTGGCCGTCGCGCTGGTCGTGCGAGGGCCGCGATGAAGCTGTCGCCCCGGACGTTCCGCATCCAGTTCGACCTGCACGCGTGGGCGGGTGTTGTCGCCAGCCTCTTCCTGTTCGTCATCTTCTTCTGCGGCGTCTTCGCCATGTTCCGCGAGGAGCTGGAGGTGTGGCAGGAGCCCGCGCTCCACGTCGCGCCGCCCTCGGAGTCACCGCCGTCGTTCGACATGATGCTGGAGCGGGTGCGGGAGCAGGGGCCGCTGCCGCGAGGCGCTCATGTGGGCCTGCTCACGCACGAGGAGACGCGGTTCATCACCGCTTACCTCTTCGAGCCCACGGGGATGCGCGTGCTGTGGCTGGACCCGCTCACTGGCGCCGCGCTGCCGGAGCGCAGCCGGCTGGCGAGCGAGCTGTACTGGATGCACTTCTTCTATCGGGTGCCCTGGGGCATGGAGCTGACGGGCCTGGTGGCGGTGGCGCTCCTGGTGGCGCTGGTCAGCGGCCTGTGGATCCACCTGAAAGACCTCCGCGCGCAGTGGTGGCGCTTCCGCCCCACCGCCAGGCTGCGCTTCTCCGCGTCGGATGCGCACAAGGTGCTGGGCGTCTTCGGGCTGCCGTTCACCGCGATGATGGCGTGGACGGGGGCGGTGCTGTGCCTGGCGGGGCTCGCGGCGCAGGGCTTCGGGAGCACGGTGTACCGGGGACAGGCGGACCGGGTGACGCAGCTGCGAGGCTACAGCACGCCCGTGCGCGAAGCGGCGAAGCAGGACGCGCGCATGCTGTCGCTGGACACGGTGGTGGACCGCGCGCGCGCGTCGGTGCCCGGCGCGGAGGGCACGCCTCGCTACGTGGAGCTTCACGAGTACGGCGACGCGAAAGCCTGGGCGGGCGTGTACTTCCAGCTGTCCCCGCTGGGGCCGGACCACTTCGCGCATGTGGATACGGTGACGGGGGAGACGTTCGGATCGAGCGTGGAGTCGCGCACGCCGGACTTCACGGTGGAGCGGGTGCTCTTCGACCTGCACGCGGGCCGGTTCGCGGAGGAGCTGATGAAGCCTCTCTACGCGCTGCTGGCGCTGGCGATGTGCACGGTGCTCATCACCGGAAACCTCATCTGGCTGGAGCGTCGTGACCCCCAGCGCACGCGCTGGGGCAACCGTTTGCTGGAGCGGCTGACGGTGGGCGTCCCCGCCGGGCTCGCGTTCGGCACCGCGGTGTACTGCGCCGTGAACCGAGTCCTGCCGTGGGCGTTGGCACGCCGGGGGGATTGGGAGTTCGGCCTCTTCCTGGGCGCGTGGGCGCTCGGGGTCGTCATCGCGCTCGTGCCGCGCGGATCATCGCGCAGGGTGGGTAGCATGCTGAGCGCCGCGGCCGCGGTGCTGTATGGCGCGGTGGTGGTGGGGGACGTCCTGACGCAGGACGTGAACCTGTTCACGGCGCTGTCGCGCGGCCTGCCCCCGGTGTTCGTGGCGGAGGCATTCCTCGTCTCCATGGCACTGGGCTGCGGTGGCCTTGCATGGGGCCTGCGCAGGCGGAAGACGGCGGAGCCCGTCTCCGGTGGCACCGCACCCGAAGGGCCGCTCGTCAAGGCGTGAGGCCCGAGAGGCCGCGAAGCACGGCGGTGCGCCAGAGGGACTTCCCATCAGCGCGCGGCCGTGATGCTCGAAATGCACGACGCGCGCCAGGTCCCCAGAGGCCCATGGGGGCCACCTCGCATCCAAGGCGGCCCCCCGGGCGCGGTCTCCCAAAACCTGTCCGACAGTCGGACAGGTTCGTTCTGTCCGGATGAGACGGCAGCCCCACGCCGGCGGCCCCCAAGCCTGTCCGGTGGTCGGGCCGCTTCCCGTTGCCCGGTCGGGGCTACGTGCCCGCACCACGGACTTCCAAGACCTGTCCGACAGTCGGACAGGTTCCGGCGGCTCGGGTGGACCGGCGGCCCTTCTTGGCACGGACTCCCAAGACCTGTCGGACAGTCGGACAGGTTTGGACGGACCGGTGGGCCTCCTGGGCACGGGCTCCCAAGGCCTGTCGGACAGTCGGACAGGTTTTGGCGGCCCGCCGCCGCCGGGGCATCCCGGCGGAGTTCTCACCTCCTCACCCAGAGGGCGGCCTTCGTGTCCGCGGGCCTGGTGCTCGGTGAGGAGTCCCGTCCATGCGTGACCGTGGTGCTTCCAGCATCTGGGGGCACGGCATCCGGGAACGACATGGGGCCCTCGCTGGCGGAGACGTGCCAGACGAGGGCCCCATGGATACCTCGGTGTGCGCTGACTTCAGACCCGCGCGATGCCTACCAGGTGTAGCCGACCGTGGCGGACGCGCGGCGGCGCTCGCCGTAGAAGCAGGCCGTCGCGGAGCTGCACGAGGACACGTAGGTCTTGTCCCCCAGGTTGGAGGCGTTGATGGCCGCGCGCCAGGGGCCGCGCTCGTAGTGCACGCTCGCGTCCACCAGCGTGAAGCCCGGCACGTCCAGCGTGTTGTCGCGGTCCGCGTAGGAGCTGCCCACGCCGCGCACGCCCGCCGCCACGCCGAAGCCTCGCAGCGCGCCGTTCTGGAAGGTGTAGTCCAGCCACAGCGACGCCATCACCTCCGGCACGCCCACCGGACGCTTGCCCAGCTCGAAGTCCGCGCCCTCGGTGATCTCCAACGAGTACACCGACGCGGAGCCAATCAGGCTCAGCCCGTGGAGCAGCGTGGCGTTGGCCTCCACCTCGAAGCCGCGCGAGCGGACCTCGCCAATCTGCAACTGGTTGAAGGCGCCGTCCGTGGTCACGAAGTTCTCGCGCTTCAGCTCGAACACCGACAGGCCCACCAGCACCGGGAACGCATCCGGCTGGTACTTCACGCCCGCTTCAAGCTGCTGGCCCTTCTCCGGCTCGAACAGCGAGCCGTCCGCCTTCGTCCCGGCCACCGGGTTGAACGACTTCGAGTAGCTGACATACGGCGCGAGGCCGAAGTCGAAGCGGTAGAGCAGGCCCGCGCGGCCGCTGAAGGCGCTCTCGCTGCCGTCGTAGCTGGCCGTGGGCGCCAGCTTGTTGTCCACGTCCATGCCCACCCAGTCATGGCGCCCGCTCAGCACCAGGCTCAGCCGGTCGTCGAAGCGCAGCTGGTCCTGGAGGTAGACGCCCAGCTGGTCCTGCGTGGAGCGGTTCAGCGTGTAGCGCGTCTCCGTGGGCGCGTAGTCGCCGCGCACGGGGTGGAGCAGGTCCAGCGGCGCGCCCGCCTCGTAGCCCTGCTCGTCGTCCAGGCGGTAGTTCTTGAAGTCCACGCCCGCCAGCACCAGGTGGCGCACGGGGCCGGTGGAGAAGCGCGCCTCGCCCTGCGTGTCCACCGTGAAGAGGTTCGCGCGCGGCCGGGTGACGAAGTTGCCGCGCGCCAGCTGCGCCTCCGCCGGCTCACCCTGGTAGCCCACGCCGTAG
This sequence comes from Pseudomonadota bacterium, assembly GCA_023424585.1. Classification (GTDB taxonomy): domain Bacteria; phylum Myxococcota; class Myxococcia; order Myxococcales; family Myxococcaceae; genus Corallococcus. Next base: position 9,836 of record JAFADT010000261.1, on the reverse strand, counting down.
AGCGTCTGGAAGTCCAGGTCCAGGTGCGCGAAGCGCAGGTTCTGCCGCAGCGTGAAGGTGTCGTTGAAGCGGTGGGAGAACTCGTAGCCCGCCCAGGACTGGTTGCGCTGGAAGTGGTCCAGGCTCTTGTCGCTGGTGAAGAGGTCGGTGGGGATGCGGCCATAGGGCGCGTCCACCACGGTGCCCTCGTAGGGCAGGAAGTTCTGCCCCTGCGTGCGGTCCGCCAGGAAGCTGCCGTGCAGCGTCAGCGAGGTGCGCTCCGACGGCGCCCAGGTGAGGGCCGGCGCGATGAAGAGCCGGTTGTTGTCCGTCTCCTCCACCTGCGTGCCGCCGCCGCGCGCCAGCGCCGCCACCCGGTAGCGCCAGTGGTTGCCCGAGTCGATGGCGCCGCCGAAGTCCACGGCCGCGTAGCCGTTGCCGAACTCGTTGGCGCCCACCTCCACGTGCCGCACGGGGGCCTCCACCGGCGGACGCTTGCCCGTCATGTTCAGCAGGCCGCCCGGAGACGTGCCGCCGTACAGCACGGAGGCCGGGCCGCGCACGGCCTCCACGCGCTCCAGGCCGAAGGGCTCGATGCGCCAGGTGGCGAAGCTGCTGGAGTACAGCTGGAGCCCGTCCAGGAAGTAGCCGGCCTCCTGCGACGTGAAGCCGCGGATGAGGAACCAGTCGTTGCGCGGGTCCGCGCCGAACGTGTCCGAGCGCACGCCCGGCGTGTAGCGCGTGGCCTCCGTCACGCTCTGCGCCTGCTGCGCGTCCATCTGCGCCCGGCCCACCACCGACACCGACTGCGGCGTGTCGATGAGCGCCGCGTCCGTCTTCGTCCCACTGGCGCTGCGGCGCGCGGTGTAGCCCTGCACCGGGCCCCCGGCGCGCTCGCTGTCCACCGTCACCGTGGGCAGGACGTAGAGCTCGTCGTCCTTCGCGTCTTGCGCGGGCGCGGGGGACGGCTCGGGCGCGGGAGACGGCTCGGGCGCGGGAGACGGAGGCGGCTGGGGCTCAACGGGCTCCTGCGCCAGGGCAGGGGAGGCGAGGACGGAGAGGGAGGCGCCAAGCAGCGCCCCAGGGACGAGGCGGCGCGAACGGCCGCGGAACAGAGTGGGCATATTGAGAATGATTTGCGAAATCAGGGGGGGGACCCCTTTCGCGTAACACGCGCCCCCTGACGCGGCAAGCCGGGAGTCGCTCGGGAGGCGCCCACGCCCTCCCGGTCTTCGCGCCGACACACCGGATGTCTGCCTTCAGCGCCCCGGGTGTGTGATCACCCGGAGCTGACTTTTTCCGTGTTCTCCCGGAGGTCCGGGGATTCAGGCGCGCTCGACGCGAAGCTTCGCGGGGAGGCCGTTGAGGCTGGCCTCCTCTTCCGTTCCGGTGAGGCCCTGGGGGCCCACGTGGATTTCAGCGGCCAGCGTCTCGCGGGCGAGCTCGTCGCGGGCGGCGTCGACGACGCGCTTCACGCGGTCATCGCCGTCCACCCACAGGCGGATGCGGTCGGTGTAGCCCAGGTCCAGGTCCTTGCGGGCCCCCTGCACGCGCGCCAGCAGCTCGCGCACCAGGCCTTCGTCCACCAGGGCCTCGGTGAGCTGCGTGTGCAGCACCACCACGCCCACGCCCGCGCCCGCGGCGGCGTAGCCGGGCTGCGCCTCCACCAGCGTCTCCAGCTCCTCGGCGGGGAAGACCATGTCCTCGCCGCCCACGTTCAGGGCCACCTTGCCCGTGGTGAGCAGCTCGTGGTGCAGCGCGCGGCCGTCGCCCGCGTCGAACGCCTTGCGCACCGGCGCGAGCTTGGGACCCAGGCGGCTGCCCATGGCGCGCAGGTTGGGGCGCACGCGGTAGCGCACCACATCCGCCTCCGGGCTGCCCGGCTCCACCAGCTTCACGGTGTGGACGTTGAGCTCGTCGGAGATGAGCGCCTGGTACACCGCCACGCGCTCCGTCAGCTCGCGGCGCGACAGGATGACGTCCGCCTGGGACAGCGGCTGGCGCACCTTGAGCCGGTTGTCCGTGCGGACCTTGAGGCCCAGCGACACCAGCTCGCGCACCGCGCCCATCTCCGCGGCCAGGCCCTCGTCGATGAGGCTCGTGTCCACGTCCGGGAAGCGCGCCAGGTGCACGCTCTCCGGCTGCGCCGCGCCCCACGGCCTGCCCACCAGGTTGCCCCACATCTCGTCCGCGAAGAACGGGATGAAGGGCGCGGACAGCGCGGTGAGGGTCGTCAGCGCTTCGTAGAGCGTGAAGTACGCGTCCTGCTTGTCCTGCTCGAAGCCCGGCGCCCAGAAGCGCTCGCGGCTGCGGCGCAGGTACCAGTTGGACAGCGCGTCCACCAGCGCCACCATCCGCTGGGCCGCGTCGTACACCTGATACGTGTCCAGCGCCTTCGCCACGTCGCGCAGGGTGAGCTGCACCTCGGAGAGGATCCACCGGTCCAGCACCGGCCGGGCCTTCACCTCGCGCCAGCCCTGGCTCTTGCGGATGGCCAGCCACGGGGCCTCCGTGCTGCCCGCGTTGCCCTTCGCCGGGTTGAAGCCGTCGATGTTCGCGTAGATGGTGAAGAACGAGTAGACGTTGCGCAGCTTGACCTGGAAGTCCTTCTGCAACAGCCGCACGTTCGCCAGCGAGTGGCGCGTGTTGGACCAGGTGGGGCTGGCCGCGTAGAAGAACCACCGGAACGCGTCCGCGCCCGGCGCCTTGGTGGCGGGGTCCTTGAGCACCACGCGCTCGGTGGGCGCCAGCCGGGGCACCTCCACCGGCATCACGTCCACGCCGCGCGCGGAGGGCTTCACGTCCAGTTGCTGGAGCTCCTGCGGGGCCAGCAGCACCACGCGGCGCTTGAGCTTCTTGTGCACCTTCAGCGTCACCGTGACGGGCGCATCCGGCCGGTCCGGGCGGAAGAGCTGCACCTTCGCGCCCTCCTGCGTGTCCAGGCCCTCCAGGTCCTCGCGCGCGATGAGCGCCACGCCGGGCTCCGCGGGGACGCCGGCCTCCGTGGCGGTGAGCACCGCGAAGTCCATGCGCACCTCGTCCAGGATGATCTCCGGCGGGGTGTAGTTGCCCTTGGACTTGGACTCCTTCTTGCCCTCCTTGTCAGAGACGTGGCCCAGCACGATGCAGCTCTTGTACGGCATGGGCCACCCGCGCTTCGGCGTCAGGCCCATGCGCCGCTGCGTCTCCTCGTCGAAGAGGAGCGTGCTGACCATCAGGAGCGAGTAGAACCAGCCGCGCGTCTGGTCGATGGCCTCCGAGATGAAGTCCGCGGGGAAGGCGCGGTTGAAGACCTCGCGGCTGCCCTCCGCGTGCGGGAAGCCCCACTGCGCGAAGGGCATGCAGCCGGAGTCGAACCACACGTCCACCACCTCGGGGACGCGCTGGAACCTCCCGCCGGTGCCGGGCTTCTCATACGTCACCTTGTCGATCCACGGCTTGTGGACCAGCAGGTGCTCCGCGTTGGACTCGTGCGGCTTGCCGGCGAGGAACGCCTTCAGCTCCGCCTCCACGGCGGCCACGTTGTTGCCCGGCTTCTGGCGCAGCTCCGCGATGGAGGCCACGGCCTCCGTCTCCCCCGTCTCCGAGTGGATCCACAGGGGCAGCGGCGTGCCCCAGTAGCGCTCACGCGACAGGGCCCAGTCCACGTTGTTGGCCAGGAAGTCGCCGAAGCGGCCGTCCTTGATGTTCTCCGGGATCCAGTTGACCTGCTGGTTGTTCGCCTGGGCCTGCTCGATGACGGAGGTGGTGCGGATGTACCAGGCGGGGCGGGCGTACTGGATGAGCGGGTCCTCGTCCGCGCGCCAGCAGAAGGGGTACTCGTGGCGGTACTGCTCCGTGTGGATGAGCAGCCCGCGCTCCTTCAGGTTGCGCTGCAGGTCCTTGTCCGCGTCCTTCACGAAGCGGCCGGCGACGAGCGGCACCTCGTCGGAGAAGGTGCCGTCCGGCTTCACCGCGCAGCGCAGGCCCAGCGCGTCCGGGTCCTGGAAGCGCGCGGCGTCCTTGCGGTAGGCCTTGTAGTCGTCCTCGCCGAAGGCGGGCGCCGTGTGGACGATGCCCGTGCCGCTGTCCAGCGTGACGAAGTCCGCCGGAATCACGCGCCAGCCCACCGTGTCCGAGCCGCCGTCCTTCAGGGGCAGCGCGGCGTCCGCGTCCTTCGCGAAGTACGTGTCGAAGGGCGGCGTGTAGCGCCTGCCCACGAGGTCGCTGCCCTTCTGCGTGGCCAGCACGGGCAGGTCCTTCTTCAGCTTCCTGGCCAGCTCCTCGCGCAGCGCGGCGGCGAGGATGAGCTTGCGGTCCCCCGCGTCCACGGTGACGTAGTCCACGGACGGGTTGACGGCCGCGTACATGTTGGACGGCAGCGTCCAGGGCGTCGTCGTCCAGATGAGCAGCGCCGTGTCCGGCGCGTCGCGCAGCGGGAAGGCCACGTAGACGCTGGGGTCGTCCACCGTCTTGTAGCCCAGGCCCACCTCGGCCGCGGACAGCGCGGTGCCGCCGCGCGGCCACCACCACACGACCTTGTGGCCCTGGTACAGCAGGCCCTTCTTGTAGAGCTCGGAGAGCGCCCACCACACGCTCTGCACGAAGCCGCGGTGGTAGGTGACGTAGGCCTCGTTGAGGTCCACCCAGAAGCCGATGCGCTGGGTCAGCCGCTCCCACTCGGACGTGTAGCGGAACACGGACTCGATGCAGCGCTCCGTGAAGGGCTCCACGCCGTACTTCTCGATCTCCGCCTTGCCGTGGATGCGGAGCTCCTTCTCCACCTCCACCTCCACCGGCAGGCCGTGCGTGTCCCAGCCCGCCTTGCGCGGCACGGAGCGGCCTCGCATGGTCTGGTAGCGGGGGAACAGGTCCTTGATGACGCGCGTGAGGACGTGGCCGTTGTGGGGCAGGCCGTTGGCCGTGGGCGGGCCCTCGTAGAAGACGAAGGGGGGCTTGCCTTCGTTCGCCTGGAGCGACTTTTCGAAGATGCGGCGCTCCTTCCAGAAGGCCAGGATGCGGCGCTCCTCGGCCGGGAAGTCCATCTCCACGGGGACCGCGTTGAACAGGGGCGAAGGCGTTTCAGGCATGGTGGCGTGCTTGATACCACCGGCCCGGCGCTTTGGCAGTGAATCCAGGCCCTTGCGCACCCGCCCGCGCGCCGGTGGACAGATTCGCCCAGTCTGTAATCCGAGCAATCCGTCCCGGCTGGAGGGCCTCCGGGCCGCCGCTGGAGGCCGCCGCCCGGGTCACCAGTCCGTGGGGCGGTAGTCCTTGAAGAAGTTGCCCCAGACGCACTCGCCGGTGTTCACGGCGGTCATGACGGGGTCCACGACGCGCGCGGCCCCGTCCACGATGTCCAGCGGGGGCTGGAAGTCCAGCTCCTGCGTCTTGCGCTCGGCGAGGCGGGCGGGGTCTTCATCCGTCACCCAGCCGGTGTCCACCGCGTTCATGAAGATGCGGTCCTTCGCGTAGTCCGGCGCGGAGGTGAGCGTCATCATGTTCAGCGCGGCCTTGGCCATGTTGGTGTGCGGGTGCCGGTCCGTCTTCGTCCACCGGGAGAAGCTGCCCTCCATGGCGGACACGTTGACGATGTGGCCCGGCCGCGAGCGGTCCCTCAGCATCAGCGGCTTCAGCTTCCCGCACAGGATGAAGGGCGCCACCGCGTTCACCAGGTGCACCTCCAGCATCTCCGCGGTGCGCACCTCCGACAGCTTGAGGCGCCACGAGTTCGTGGCCCGCAGGTCCACCTGCTGGAGGTCCGCGTCCAGCCGGCCCTCCGGGAAGAGGGCGCGCGTGTCGCCCTCCTGCTCCATGGCGTAGGGCAGCAGCGACAGCGCCGCGGAGGAGTGGATGCCCAGCGCCGGGTCGCTGCTGCGCCAGGTCGCGACGGGCAGCGGGGCGTGGCCCGGGTCGCCCGGGCCCAGCGCGGGGCGGAGCGCGGCGACGCAGGCCTCGTGGCCCGCGAGCAGCGGGCGCAGGTGGGGGGGCAGGGTGCCCACGTCGCGCAGCTCTCCCTCCAGCAGGTGCTGGTAGAAGCCCGGCGGCCGGCGCACGGTCTGCGCGGCGTTGTTGATGAGGATGTCCAGCCGCTCGTGGGTCTGTTCAATGTGGCGCGCGAACAGCTCCACGCTGGGGGCGTGCCGCAGGTCCAGGCCGTGCACCTGGAGCCGGTGGGCCCAGTCCGCGAAGTCCGGCTCGCGCGCGTAGCGGTGCGCCGCGTCCTGGGGGAAGCGCGTGGTGGCGATGACCGTCGCGCCCGAGCGCAGGAGCATCAGCGACGCCTGGAAGCCGATCTTCACCCGCGCGCCGGTGATGAGCGCCACCTGGCCGGTGAGGTCCGCGCGCTGCGTGCGCCGGGCGTAGTTCAGGTCCCCGCACGGGATGCACAGGGCGTCGTAGAAGAAGTGGACCTTGCGGAACTCCTCCTTGCACACGTAGCACTTGCGCGGCACCTCCAGCAGGCGCTCGGGGGCGGCCTCCGGCGGCGGCGGGGGCAGCGCGGGCAGGGTGAGCACCGGCGCCTTGCGCAGCACGCGGATCTCCGTGCGGGAGCGCACGGCGCGGTCGTTGGCGCGCAGGGCGTCCTTCTTCTCCTTGCGGAGCGCGTTCACCATCCGCGACCGGGTGGCCTTGTCGGGGTGGATGAGCCGGCCCGCGGCGGCCATCAGCGCGTGGTGGTCCTCCTGGGGGAGGTGGTGCAGGAGCACGCGGTGCTCGGCGAGCGTGCCCAGGAGCGCCGTGGCGCGGCGCACGTCCTCCACGGAGACGTCGGCCGGCGGAGCCGGGTCGGTGTCGGAGGGGGGCGGGAGGTTCTCGGCGGCCGGGGTCTTCACGCCCTGGTGCTTACCCTCCCGGGCGGCCCGGGAAAAGGCGCGGCTCACGCGGGCCTGGTGGGCGGGCGGGGAGGCGCTCAGCCCAGGCCCAGGCGGGGGAGCGTCACCTCGCGCACCTTGGGGATGCGGAAGCGGTAGAGGAACGCGTCCGCGAAGTAGTGCGCCAGCACCACCCCGTTGATGGCGATGACGCCGAGCGACCACAGCGGCTGCTGCCCCAGGAGGAAGGCCGTGGCCGCGCCGCGCGTCACGCCGTCCACCAGCGTGATGAAGGGGCTGTTGGCCACGCCCACCACGATGATGGGCGCCATGAGGGCCACCATCGCCGCCCACACGCGCGGGCCCCGCAGGCGGGCCGCGGGCTCCGAGGGCGTGGGCTGGAGCATCCGGCCGGTGAGGAAGAAGTACTCCAGGCCGTGGATGCCCGCGCTCAGGACCGCGCCCCACATGGGCCACACCAGGTACACCGCCACCACCGCCACGTGCGACAGGACGTACACGCACCGGGGCCCGCTCTGCCCCGGAGGCCCGCGCAGCGCGAGCGCCAGCCTGACGGCGAAGACGCCCCAGGCGGCGAGCAGCACCCAGGTGAGGCCGTGCGGCAGGGCGCCGGCCTCCGCCTGGCCGATGTTGACCATGGGCCGCGAGCCCAGGGCGCTGGTGACGGGCACGGCCAGCGAGCGGAGCATCATCAGCGTCAGCGCGACGGGGACGAACTGGCGCTGGAGCGCGCGCTCGGCCTCGGACAGGGGCGGTGCGCCCGCGGCGCGGGCCCTGAGGCCGTGCAGCGCCCACAGCCCCTTCACCTGCGACAGCGTGTGGTGCGCGGCGAGGACGTGGATGCCCGCGCCCAGGAGCAGCGCGAGGAGCGGGGCGCGGGCGTCCCCGTACCAGAGCAGCCCGGTGGTGAGCGCGAACACCGCCGCCGAGCCGCCCAGGAGCAGCCGGGGCTGGGAGGGCGTGGTGTGCAGCAGCTCGCGCCGGGTGCCCACCAGCAGGAAGGTCAGGATGACGTGGGCGCCGTTGAGGAAGACGTACTGCGACGTCCACCGGCCGATGCGCTGCGCGAAGCCCTGCGAGCCCTCGCCGGTGAGGCCCGCGAGCCACACGCAGGCGAGGAGCAGCAGCGCGGGCAGGAGCAGGAGGCTCAGGTCCGCCCGGGGCGAGAACAGCCACAGCCCCTGGAAGCGCAGGGGCGCCGGGGCGGCGGAGGCTTCGAGCGCGGGGGCGGGCAGGGTGGCCATGCGCGCCGCAGTATAGACGCGGGCGGGGAGGCTCGCGCGAGCCGGCGCGCGCCCCCGGGCTTCAGCTCGACCGGGCCATCTCCACGGCGTCCGCGCCGGCGGGCTGGCGGAGCGGGAGCGAGGGGTCGTTCACCGCGCGCCAGATGACCTCCGCCACGTCGAGCGAGCGGGTGAACGGCTCCGACTGCTGCGCCGTCCTTCGCTCGAAGACGCCCCGCACGAAGTCGGCGTACGGCTCGGGGACGGTGACGCCCTGGTCCTGCATCCGGGCCTGCGCGTTCCGCGCGAAGGCCGTCTCCGGCGAGCGCCCCGGAATCACCAGGCTCACCCGCACATGGAAGGGCTGGAGCTCCAGCGCGAGCGACTCGGTGAACGCGTTGAGCGCCGCCTTGCTCGCGGTGTAGACGGCGAGCAGCGGGAGCGGCCTCAGCGTCGTGCCAGACGAGACGTTCACGATGACCCCCGCCCTCCGCTGCCTGAAGCCGGGCAGGAGCGCCTGGGTCACGGCCATCGCCCCGAACGTGTTCGTCTCGAAGGTGGCGCGGATCGTCTCCATCGACGTGCCCTCGAAGATGCTCATCAGGCCGACGCCCGCGTTGTTGACGAGCGCGTCGATGGGGCCGGCGGCCTCCACCAGCGCCTGGATGCTCCGCGGGTCGGTGACGTCGAGCGGGAGCACCCGCAGGTGCTCCGAGCGGGGCAGCACGTCCTCGCGCGGCTTGCGCATCGTGGCGATGACCTTCCAGCCGCGCTCGAGGAAGGCGCGGGCGGTGTCGAGGCCGAAGCCGGATGAGCAGCCGGTGATCAAGAGGGTCTTCATGGGGGTTCCTGTCCGTGCGGGGTCCGGTGACAGGTATAGGGAGCAGGGGGCGGACGTGCTACAACAGGGAGTCCAGATTTCATTCGCAGGAGTCCGGTCATGGTCGATCCCCTCGCGGAAGTGGTCTCGCTGCTCCAGCCGGGCGCCCCGTTCTCGAAGCTCGTCAGCGGCGCGGGCCGGTGGAGGGTCCGGCGCGCGGAGGCGGGGCGGCCCTTCTACTGCGCGGTCCTCATGGGGCGCAGCCGCATCGCGGTCGACGGGCGCGAGCCGGTGCTCCTCGAGAAGGGGGACTTCGTCTTGATCCCCGCGGCGTTCGACTTCACGACGACGAGCGTCGAGCCGCCGAGGGGACGGCACGAGACCCCGCGCATCGTGTTGCCCGATGGGGAGATCCGGAACGGCGTCCACCACGGCCCGCCGGATGTCCGGATGATGGTGGGGTACTGCACCTTCGCCTCGCCGGACGCGAGCCTGCTCGTCTCGCTGCTCCCCCAGTTCGTGCACGTCCGCGGCGAGCCGCGGCTCACCTCCCTCGTGGAGCTCCTGCGGGACGAGCTGCGCGAGCGGCGGCCCGCGCGGGAGGTCATCCTCGCGCGCCTCATGGAGGTGCTGCTCATCGAGGCGCTCCGCTCCACCGCGGGGCTCGCGGCGTCGCCGGGCCTCCTGCGCGGGCTCTCCGACGAGCGCCTGGCCGTCGCGCTCCGCCGGATGCACGAGCGCCCGACCCACGCGTGGACCGTGGCGCGGCTGGCGAAGGAGGCCGCGCTGTCCCGCTCGGCGTTCTTCGAGCGCTTCCACCGCGCGGTGGGCGTGGCCCCGATGGAGTACCTGCTCGGCTGGCGCATGGCCCTGGCGAAGGACCTGCTGCGGCGCAAGGAGGAGGTCACCGTCGCCGAGGTGGCCGAGCAGGTCGGCTACAGCTCCGCGAGCACCTTCAGCGTGGCCTTCACCCGCCACGTCGGCCTGCCGCCCACGCAC
>JAFADT010000170.1 GCA_023424585.1 Pseudomonadota bacterium | reverse complement strand
GTAGACGCTTTGCCAGTCGGGCAGGTCGTGCGGCAGGAAGCGCCACTGCACGCCCGTCCGCGTCACGTAGAGGATGGCATTCACCACTTCGCGCCTCGGGTGCACCTGCTCCTTGGGGCCTCCCCCCACCGCGCTGACGAATGGCTCGATGAGGGCCCATTGCTCGTCCGTCAGGTCGCTCGGATACGGCGTGCGCTCGGGTATTGCGAGGTCGGGCATCTTGTTCGTTCAACGAACAGGCCCCTTCGCTCCATTTCAACAGGCTCTAAGGTCTTTGGCCCGCACCTGGGCTGTCTGTATGCGCGGCGCGAGCTGCTGGCGGGGCTTCCCGCGGACAAGCTGGGGTTCATGCAGGATGACGGTCCGCAGAAGTTCGTGCCGGGCACGGCGAACCACGAAGGCTGGGCCGGGTGGTTGGACTCGCCGCGCTACCTGCACGACGTGCGGGGCAGTGGCCAGCTGGGGCGCGAGGGATTGAAGCGAGCCGTCCAGCGCATCGTCCAGTTGGAGCAGTTGCTGCTGGACGCAGCGCTGGATTCACTTCCCTGATGTTGGGCGTCATCGTCCATCACGGCCTCCCGCTGCGCGCCGACTTCGACGTGCGAGGTGTCACCTTGCGGCCGCTGCTCGCGAAGGCGGTCTTCATCGCGTGGCCGGAGGTGGAGTTCGTCTGCCTGACGCCCGCGATGGAGCGACAGCCCGAGGGCTGGCGGGAGAAGACATACACCTTCCTGCCCATGGGCTTCCGCTCCACGCTGGAGACGTCAGGGCACCTGTATGTCGAGCTGGTCGTGAAGGACCGGCGTCCCCTCCTGGCCCGGACCGAGGGCGCGTGGACCCGCTGGTGGCTGGCGGGCCACCTGCGGCCCATGGCCGATGCCACGGACGCACCGAAGGAGGACCAATCCCTGGTGGGGCTGGATGTCTACAGGCACCGGTTGGACGCGCCGCTGGATGAGCTGCTGGACCTGCTCGCGCGGCATTGCCGGTTCGACCTGGTCGTCCACGATTTCTGAACAGGAGCGCGCCAGGGGCTGAACCCCCTCCACCTCCGCGCATCCTCACCGGAGCGCGGCGTCAACACCTCACGCCTCCACGGGCGGAGGGGGCCGCCTCGCCGTCAGCGTCGCCCCCGCCGACGCGACGCTCACCAGCGCGACCGCCAGCCATTGCAGGGGCGTGAGGTGCTCGCGCAGGAACACCCAGCCCACCAGCGTGGCCACGCCGGGCTCCAGGCTCATCAGGATGCCGAAGATGCGGCTGGAGAGCTGCCCCAGCGCCATCATCTCCAGCGTGTACGGCAGCGCGCTGGACAGGAGCGCCACGCCCAGGCCCGCCGCGAAGAGGCCCGGCGTCAGCCGCTCCAGGTGGCCCTCGCGCAGCATGAAGGGCAGCACCGTCAGCATGGCCACCACCATGCCCGCCGCCACGCCCTCCCCTTCCGGCACCCGGCGCGACAGCCTCCCGCCCATCAGGATGTAGAGGGCCCAGCACGCCCCCGCCGTCAGCGCCAGCACCACGCCCAGCGGATCCAACCCGCCGGGCTTCGCCGTCCACGGCGTGATCAACACGATGCCCGTCGCCGCGAAGAGCACCCACACGAAGTCCAGCGCCTTGCGCGAGCCCACCACCGCGAGCACGAAGGGCCCCACGAACTCCAGCGTCACCGCGAGCCCCAGCGGGATGCGCGCGATGGCCAGGTAGTACGTGAGGTTCATCACGCCCAGCGCCACGCCATACGGCACGACGGCCACCCACTGCGCCCGCGTGTAGCGAAGGAGCGGCGGGCGGAAGAACGCCAGCAGCATCACCGACGCGAGCACCAGCCGCAGGCCCGCGGCGCCCACCGCCCCCAGCGCGGGGAAGAGCCCCTTCGCGAGCGCGGCGCCCCCCTGCACGCTCACCACGGCGATGAGGACCGCGGGGATGGGAGGCAGGGCGGGGACACGGCGTCCGGCGACTTCGCTCATGGCGCCGGAATCTAGCCAGGGTGGCTCACGGATTCACGGGCGCGCTCCAGGCCCCGGCCCGCAGCAGCGCCCGGCGGGCGAGGAACCGGGAGACATTCCACTCCGGGAACGGGTCCCCCTGCTCCAGCCGCTCCCGCTGCTCCTTCAGGACGTGCGCCAGCCGCCCGTGGGAGCCCTCCGCGAGGGCGGCGTCCGCCTGGACCAGCCCGGGCACGGCGTCCGCGGACAGGAAGTAGAACATTTCGGTGTCCAACGAACCGGTGCGCGCATACCGCTCCAGGTTGTGGCGGACGATGAAGGCCTCCGGGTTGAGGAGGTTGAGCGCGAGGACCGCGCCCAGCGCCGTGGCGAAGGCGCCCACCGCGAAGCGCTCCGGCCTCCACCACAGCGTCACCGCGCGCCAGGCCAGCGCCGCGGCCAGCGCCACCATGAAGACGTGCGTGTGCACGCGCAGCAGCGTGTAGCCGAACGCGTCCTCGTACAGCGACAGGCGCCGCATCGCCGAGGCCAGGATGAGCAGCGTCAGCACCACCATCAGCGACGTGCCCGCGCGGAAGACCGCCTGCGCCGCGCGCGTCTCCCTCCGCGTCCAGCGCTCCAGGGCCAGCACCAGCACCAGCGTCAGCGTCGAGACGACCACCAGTTCGAAGAACCCGCGCCGCGCGTACTCGGCGAAGGAGTACCCGGACGCGGGCGACGACGCCTCGTTGATGAAGAGGTACGCCACCTGGAAGGCCGCGAAGACGAAGAACAGCGCGTTCACGGCGAAGATGAGCGTGAGCGCTTCGATGAGGCCCAGGCGCGGCGTGGCGGGGGCTAGCTCCGCGTCGCCCAGCTCCGTGACGGCGCGGCGGCGCAGCGCGTGGCCCAGCACGCCCGCCGCGACGCACGCGCTGAACGCCACGCCCACACCGCGGACCACCAGCTGCCCCAGGTCCAGGTCGAACGACAACACCCGCTGCATGGTGGAGGAGAAGATGCCGTCCGCGGATTCGAGCAGCAGCCCGAACACGAGCAGCACCGGCAGCGTCAGGAGCAGCCCCCGCGACAGCGCCCCCACGAGGCGCGAGTGCGTCTTCAGGCCGCGCACGTCCACGCTCTCCCGGACGATGGCCGGCGGATAGAGCAGCGTCTGCACGGCGGAGCCGAAGAAGACGGCGACGTAGCCCTTGAACCCCAGCCGCTCCACGCGGCCCGCCGCCCAGAAGTGCGACAGCAGCATCAGGAGCACGGCCGCCGTCAGCACGTTGAGCACCAGGAGCCACGCGCTGTCCCGCACCGCGACGAAGGCGCTGACCAGCCCCAGGGGCAGCAGCAGCCACGCGTTGGGCCGCGCGCGCTGCCAGCCCTCGCGGCCGCCCAGCCACGCGAGCGCGCCGACCAGGGCCGCCACCACCAGCGGGAAGCCCAGCCCCCAATGCGCCCTTTCGAGCAGGACCTCCGCCAGCACGCCCAGGGCCAGCGACGCCGCCAGCGTCTGGCGCGGGGCGCGGACCCACGGGAGGAGCGGCCGGGCCGGCGCCGCGAGGGAAGGAGCGGAAGACGGAGGAAGCGGGGACATGCGAACGGACGGGTTCATGGCGTCGGCACCTCGCGGGCGCGTCGGCGCCCGGGACGACGGCAGGATGCACACGCCCGCCGGCACGGCTGGGGGCCTCGGGGCCGAGCGGTCGCGGAGCCACGCCGAACGGCGCCACCCCTCCCGTGGCCGGTCGGCCCTCCACGGCCCCCACCCCATGTCCACCCCGCCGGCACCTGGAGTCCGCGACCCATGACGCAAGGGGCGAGCCGCGCCGCGTCGGCGGACACCTCGGGCCCATCCGAGCGGCACCGGAGGATGCCCGGTGTTAGGTTGCCGCCCCGATGTCACCCCTGCCGCGGCTCCCCCTCCGCTCCCGTCTCCGCTCGGCCCTCGTCCTGGGGGGGCTGCTGCTCGCGGTCTCGGGCTGTGATGGCCTGTCTCCTCAGCCCCTGTCGGTGCCGGACGCGGGGCCCTGCGTCCAGGGCAACTGCCCGCAACCCGACAGCGGGACGGCGCCGGCCCCCTCCGGCCCCCACGTGCGCATCGCGGCGTTCAACGTGCACCGCCTGTTCGACACCGTCTGCGATTCGGGCTCCTGCGGCGGCACCAACTACGAGGAGCTCCCCACCGAGGCGGAGTTCGAGGCGCAGGTGGACCGGCTCGGACGGGCCATCACCGCGCTCGACGCGGACATCGTGCTGCTGGAAGAGGTCGAGACGCAGCAGTCGCTGGATGGGCTGCTGAGGAAGGTCCCTCAGTTCCCCCAATCGCACCTGGGGGAGACGTACACCCAGGCGTCGGTGGACGTGGCGGTCCTCTCCCGCCACCCCATCCTCGAAGTGCGCAGCCACCGCAACCAATCCATCGCCAGGCCGGATGGCTCGTACACCCGCTTCTCGCGCGACCTGCTCGAGGTGCACCTGGACGTGGACGGCAAGCGGGTCATCGTCTTCGCCGCGCACTTCCGCTCCAAGGTGAATGACGATCCGGACCGCCGCATGGCGGAGGCCAACGCCTCGCGGGCCATCCTCCTCGACTCGGCGAAGGAGTTCCCGGACGCGCTGGTGGTGCTCGGTGGGGACCTCAATGACGTCCCCGGCTCGGGGCCCATCAACGCCCTGGACGAGGCCCTCCTGCGCGTGGCCAGGGACCGGCCGGAGAGCGAGACGTGGTCGTACTTCTATTCCGGCAGGGGTCAGGCCATCGACCACCTCTACCTCGCGCCCGGCGGAGGCGGCGCGTATGTGCCGGGCTCCTTCCGCGTGGCCCGCGACGGCACCGGCTACGGCGGCTCCGACCACGGCGCGGTGTACGCGGACTTCGCGCTCACCGCGCCCTGAGCCGCCGGGACGCCCGCCTCCACACACTCCCTCGCCCTGTCAGCCCGGCGCCTGTGGACCACCGCACGCGGAGGGGCTGTCATTGACTCGGCAATGACAGCCAGGGTGGAGCCATTCACGGCGACCGCTTTCCAGCCCGGCCCCCCTCCCTACCTTCCTCGCCATGAAAGCAAGCTCATGGCGCATGCATGCCCTTCGCCATCCCCGGGCGCTCCGGCATCCCGTCCCCGAGGGCAGGCCATGATCGAGGTGCGCACCTTCGAGGGTGACGCCTCCGAGGCGTCCTGGTTCCTCAACCGCGTCTGGCAGTCCACCTACGGCAGGACGGCGCCGCTGCCGGTCTGGGACAAGCGCTTCTGCGACTGGCGGCTGTTCCGGGGCGGTCAGGCGCCGCGCGACTACCTGCTGGCGGCGTACGAGGGAAGGCACCTGGTGGGCACCCTCTTCGCGGAGCCCGCGAGGCTGCGCCTGGGGCGCCTGGAAGTGGACGGCAGCTATGGACTCCGGGCCACCGTCACGAACTCCCATCGGGGACAGGGCATTGGCGCGAAGCTCGCGCAGGAGCTGCTGCGGCGGCACCAGGACCGGTCCGCGCGGCTCACCCTGGGCTGCACGACGGCGGCCTCCCGGCCGCAGGGCTTCTGGCAGCGGGCGTGGAGCACGCGCCTCTTCGGAGGCCTGGCGCTGTGGATGTATGCCTTTGATGCGCGCGCGCTCGCCCGCTGGTCGTTCACGCACAACGAGCGGAGGCTGTTCACGCTGGCGCATCCCCTCCTGCGGCACCGCTTCCGGGAGGCGGATCCCCGGGGCATCCGCCTCTATCAGCCCACGGACCTGGGCCGCTGCATGACGCTGGTCCACGACATGCTGCGCCCGGTGACGCTGGGCTACACGTACACGACGGAGCAGCTGGCGGCCCAGCTCCAGTACCGGGACGTGCCCCGGACCTTCGTGCTGGAGCAGGACGGCGAGGTGCGCGGGCTGGTGAGCTCGCACAGCCGGCTGATGACGGGGGTGGGAGAGCTCACCGCGGAGGTGGTGGACCTGATGGCCTTCGACGCCTCCGTGTCCCAGGAGGACCGGCAGCGGCTGCTCCAGGTGGCCATGCAGGACATGGAGCGCCGGGGCGTGGCGTGCGGGGGCATGCTGCGCGGGCCCGGCACGTCGGCCTGTCTGTTGTTGCGCTCGGGCTGGGTGCCCCTGCCCCGCCGCGCGAGGCTGACCTGCCTGATGCCCACCTGTGAGATGGACCTGCCCGCGGACCCGTGCGTCTTCACGCACCTGCGCTGACGCGCGAGCCCTGGAGCTTGCGCAACAGCCGCGCGGCCCCGCTGGCCACGGTGCGCACGCCCCCGCCCGCGCAGACGCACAGCGCGGGCAGGACGAGCAGCAGGTACTGCGGCCACTTGGTGTTCCACAGCAGCAGGAACACCAGCCCCACGACGGCGGCCACCGCCCACACGGGCCGCTCGCGCCACGTCCGGGGCCAGCCCAGCACCGCCAGCGGCAGCAGGGCGCGCGCGTTGAAGTGCGTGAGGTAGATGCCCGGGTCGGAGGCCGACAGCCACGTGTCCGTGAGGAACACGAGCGGCTGGTACCAGGGCAGCGCGCTGCGGCGCACGTGCTCGCCGTGCGAGTAGCCCCAGTGGAAGGTGACGGACTCCCACAGCGACGCGAACGGAGACGACCACAGCGCGGGGTTCACCGCGAGGAACACCGCCGCCGTGGACACGACGATGGCGGCCCACGGGCGCCACCGCGTGCGCGCGCCCGCCACCAGGAAGGGCAGGAACGTGAGCCCGCCCACGAGGCCATACGGATACTTCCCCGCCGCCGCGAGCCCCAGCAGCGCGCCGGACACCGCCGTCCACCCCGGCGCGAAGCCCGCGCGCCGGGCGCGCTCGAAGGCCAGCAGCGCGAGCACCGCGAACAGCCCCGGCACCGCCTCCAGGTAGGCCTGGGACGTGTACTTCGTGTGGTACGGGTCCCACGCGAGCAGGAGCGCCCCCAGCGGATCCACGAAGGCGACGAGCCCCACCTGGAGCACCCCGGCCACCGCCGAGAGGCCCCGCGTCACGTGGAACGCGGGGCGCGCGGGCCCGGGGATGGGCCGCCCCATGGGGACGTGCGACCAGTCCGGCTCGGGAGCGCCGGCCACGCGCACCGCTTCGGCGTAGAGCAGCTTCACCAGGGGCGGGTGCTCGAAGTTCTCCCGGAGCTCGCCCACCGCGCCCCACTGCCCCTGCTCCATCATCCCCGCGTAGGTGAAGGCGATGGGCAGGTAGGTCGCCTCGTCGAAGTCCTGGCCCAGCCGCTCGACCGCCCGGGCGCGCTGCCAGCCGGCGACCACCAGGGCGACGAGTGCGACGAGGAGGGATAGCAGGCGCGCGCGGGACACGGGCGGACGGATATCACGAAGGCCGCTCGCGGGAGGGAGGCGCGCCGGCGGGTGCGGCCCGCCGAGCAGCCGGGGCGCGGCCCTGGTGGCGCGCGGCCCGACGCCCCAGCTTTGGGGCATGAGAACCGCTCGCATCCTCACCGTTGCCGCCCTGCTCGCGGGCGGAGCCGCTGTCGCGAAAGACGCTGACACCGTGGAGCTGACCACCCCCCGGACGACCGTGCGGGCGACCGTCGATGCGCAGGGGCTCCAGGGCGCGGACATGCAGCTCCGGATGACGGACAGCGCGCTGAAGGGGCAGGCCTTCCAGCGCCCCGTGGACCTGAAGCTGTCGGACCGGCGCATCCAGGGCACCGTGGACCAGAAGCCGGTGGACCTCACGGTGACCGAGCGGCCGGACGTGGTGGAGACGGTGGGCACGTTCGCGGGCCAGCCGTCGTCGCTGACGCTCGCCCCGGACGCGCTGACGGGGCAGGTCGGGGCCTGCGGCTACAACCTCATCATGGACCGCAACCGCAAGCACTACCGGGGGACGCGCGCCTGCGGCGAGCAGCGAGAGAGCAACGTGTTCGTCGCCGTCCCGAAGTCCCTGGAGAAGGAGTCCGCGTCCGGGCGCATGGCGGCGCTCAGCGTGCTGCTCTCCCACCCCTGAGGACGCGCAGGGCGATGGTGCGCAGGGCGCGGGTGTAGTG
>JAFADT010000353.1 GCA_023424585.1 Pseudomonadota bacterium | reverse complement strand
GTCCTGCACCAGCCGCGCGGCCCGCATTCCCGCCAGCAGCTCGCCCTCCAGGCCCAGGCCGGGCAGGACCTCGCGGCCCGCCAGGATCACGTTCTTCGCCGGGGTGCGCTGCTTCAGCCCCGTCACGCCCAGGAAGGCCTCCGTCTCGAAGCTGTAGAGGGGGTGGGGCATGAGCCGGCTGCCGCGCACTCCGCCGGCGTCCAGGTAGGGGACCGAGCGCAGCGCGCGGTGCTGCTTCGTGAAGGGCATCAGCCGGTCCAGGTGCTCGTCGATGCGGCTCGCCAGCGCCCGGAGGTGCTCCTCGCCCTCTTCGCGCGCGGAGGCGGGGACGAAGACGCCCGCGCACACCACGCGCACGCCCTCCATGTCCTTGCTCCCGGTGGCCCCGGCGGTGCGCGCCGGGTGCTGCTGCACGAGCAGCGGGCCCAGCTCCGCGTCCTGTGTGTCCACGAGCACCAGCTCGCCCATGCCGCGCGGGAGCGCCGCCTCCGGCACCACCCAGTTCACGCTGAAGAGCAGCGACTTGATGTTGGATTGATCCAGGTGCTCCAGGAGGCCGCGGTGGTGCTTCTTGTCCGTCACCAGCCGGCGCAGCGCTCCGGAGTCCGTGGCCGTCACCAGGCACGACGCGCGGTAGAGCGTGTCCGAGCGCACCAGCTTCACGCCGGAGAACTTGCTGCCGTCGAACGCGAGCTCCTCCACGATGAAGCCGGCCGGGTTGTCGCGGCCCAGCACGTCGCCGCCCAGCTCCGTCAGCCGGCGGGTGAGCACGTCGCGCAGGGCGTCCAGGCCGCCGGGGTAGGTGGAGGGCGCGGTGAGCACCTGGGACAGGGCCCGCGTCTGGGCCAGGGGCGCGCCAGGCTTCTCCAGGTGGACGAGGAAGGGCAGCAGGCCGCGCACCAGCGACAGCGCCGGATCCTCCCCCGCGAGCCGGGGCGCGGCGTCCAGGGCCGGGTGATCCTTGATCTTCCCCTTGAGCTTCCAGCCCTCGAAGAAGCCGTCGGGTGGCAGGGGGGGGCCTTCCTTGAAGAAGGCGTCGGAGGCCTCGTGCTGCGCGGCGCTGCCGCTGAGCGCGCCCTGGATGCCCTCGCCGGCCTCGCCGAACTCGCGCGTCAGCTCCGCGCGGCGGCGGGCGGCGTCCCCGGTCAGGTCCACCCGGTTCCGGGGCAGCACCAGCTGGAGCTCCGGGGCGTGCGGGCGCAGCGCGCGGCCGATGGCGGTGGACAGGCCGAGCTCGTTGAGGGCCTCGTCCACCGCGGGCATCGCCTTGAGGGGCGGCGCGACGAAGGGGGCGTAGGGCAGCACGAAGCCGTCGTGCTCGTAGCCGGGCCCCATGCCGTCGTGCTCCACCAGCAACACCCGGTGGTTGCGCTTCGCCAGGAGCGCGGCGGCGAGCGCGCCTCCGACCTGGCTGCCCAGCACGATGACGTCGTAGACGTGCCGGGACGGGCCCGAGGGGAGCTTGAGTTTGGCGGAGGACGTCGACATGGCCGCCGAACACTACACAACGCCACCGCGTCTGGCGCCCTTTTGGCGCCCCGGTTCTCCGAGGTGGCCGGACCCGGGGTGGGGCGCGCGGGCCCTCAGGCCCGGGACTTGAAGAGGCGCGCGAGCAGCTCCGGCGGCAGCGAGTCGAAGTCCGGGGCCGTGTAGTGGGCCCCCGCGTTCTTCAGCGCCTCGGCGGTCGTGGTGGTGGTGATGCCCACGGTGACCATGCCGGCGGCGCGCGCGGACCGCACGCCGTTGATGGCGTCCTCGAAGGCCAGGCACGACTCCGGGGGCACCTGGAGCGCCTTCGCCGCGGCGAGGAAGATGTCCGGCGCGGGCTTGCCGCGCTCCACCTGCTCGGCGCCGACGACGCAGGCGAAGAGCGGACGCACCGCGAGCCCATCCAGCACCAGCTCGCGGTTGCCGTGCGGCGCGGCGGTGGCCACGGCCAGGGGCAGGTGCGCGTCGCGCAGGCGGTGCAGGAAGCCCTCCGCGCCCCGGTGCAGCGCCAGGTACGGCCGGTAGATGGCGCGGTAGTGCGACTCCTTCTCCTCGGCGAGCGCATCCAGCTCCGCGACGGAGAGGGCGCGGCCCAACAGCTGCGGGAGGATCTCCTCGTTCTTCTTCCCGGCGAACTCGTTCTGGAAACGTTCCGCGGTCAGGCCATCCAGTCCGAGCTTCCGGGCGAGCGACACCCAGGCGCGGTTATGGAAGTCCATGTTGTCGACGAGCGTGCCATCCATGTCGAAGACGGCGGCGAGCAGGGGGGCGGCTGCGGGAGTCATGTTTCTCCCAATACCGATTTCTGCCGCCATGTCACCCCCGAATCTCCCATGCGAGCCCCTTCCGGGCTGATATCCCCACGGCATGAGCGAGGACGTGCTGCTGGAGACACAAGACGCGGTGGGGCGGGTCACCCTCAACCGACCGAAGGCCCTCAACGCGCTCTCGCTGGAGATGTGCCGGGTGCTGCATCCCCGACTGGACGCCTGGGCGGCGGATCCGTCCGTGAAGGCGGTGGTGATCCGCGGCGCGGGAGGCCGGGCCTTCTGCGCGGGAGGGGACGTGCGCGCGGTGGCCAGTTCGGTCGCACGGTCGGATCCGTCGCTGTCGCGTGAGTTCTTCCTCGCCGAGTACGCGCTCAACCATCGGATCCACCACTTCCCGAAGCCGTTCATCGCGCTGGTGGACGGCATCTGCATGGGCGGCGGGTTGGGGCTGTCCATGCACGGGGCCTTCCGGGTGGTGACGGAGAAGCTGGTGCTCGCGATGCCGGAGACGGCCATCGGCATCTTCCCGGACGTGGGCGGCGGCTGGTTCCTGCCGCGCTTCCCCGGCGAGTCGGGGACGTACCTGGGGCTCACCGGCGCGCGGTGTGACGCGGCGGACGCGCGGTGGCTGGGGTACGCGACCCACCGGGTGGAGTCCTCGCGGCTGGAGGACGTGGTGCGGGCGCTGGGGGCCGCGGACTGGAGCGGACCGGGGCGCGAGGTGGCGGCGCGCGTGCTCCAGGGCTTCCATCAGGACGCGGGTGCCCCAGGGCTCGCCGCGCGGGCGGACGTCATCGACCGGTGCTTCCAGGGCGACCGCGTGGAGGACATCCTCGCGGCGCTGGAGCGCGAGGGGACGGCGTGGGCGGAGGAGACTCGCGCGACGCTTCTGCGCATGTCGCCCACGAGCCTGCGGGTGACGCTGCGGCAGCTGCGCATCGGGCGCGGACAGGACTACGACGCGACGGCGCGCATGGAGTACCGGTTGAGCCAGGCGCTGACGCGGCGGCCGGACTTCCAGGAGGGGATCCGCGCGGTGCTGGTGGACAAGGATCAGAAGCCGCGCTGGAGCCCGGCCTCGCTCGCGGAGGTGACGGACGCGGAGGTGGAGGCCTGCTTCGCGCCACGGCCTGGAGACGAACTGGAGCTGCCCGCGCGAGGATGATCCACGCGCGTCGCGATGGACGCGCTCCCGGCCCGAAGGCGATGCGCGGTGCGCGTCATGAGCCGGGGACCGCGCGCCCCCTGACTACAGGTCCTCGTCGCTCACGACGGTGCGCCCGTCCTCGCGCAGGAGCGCGGTGGTGATGCCTTCACCGGGGCGCAGCACGCCCGCCTCGTAGACGCTCTGGCTGCCGCACGAGGGGCTCTTCTCCTTCAGGAGCGCCACCGTGGCGTCGAACCGCCGCGCGGCCCCCAGGGCCAGCCTGGCGCCTTCCTGGAACGCGGCGGTGCGGTCCTCGCGCGTCTCCCGCGTGAGGGCCCGCGCGCGGCCGGCCCAGACGTCCACGCCCGTGCCTCCCGAGAGATCCACGGGGGGCCTCGGAATGCCCAGGCCCGCGGCGGCTTCCGGGCAGATGGGGATGACGGCCTTG
This sequence comes from Pseudomonadota bacterium, assembly GCA_023424585.1. Taxonomy (GTDB): domain Bacteria; phylum Myxococcota; class Myxococcia; order Myxococcales; family Myxococcaceae; genus Corallococcus. Next base: position 1,407 of record JAFADT010000353.1, on the reverse strand, counting down.
CCCTCCAGCGCCGCGAGCACTCGCTCCGAACGCTGGGAGCGCCCGTCGTAGCGGCACGCCTCGCCCAGCAGACACGCGCTGACCAGCACCGTGGGCGCCGCGCGCAGGGCCTCGCGTCGGGCATCGCGAGCCGATGCCCCATCTCCGCTGGAGGGGGCGTGCGCCGCGTGACGCGAATGTTCGGGCTCGGCATGAGCCGGCGTCGCGGCCCTGGGGACTCCGGGCGCGGCCTGCGATGGTGCCTCCGCCGTCATCGCGTCGCGCGGCGCATGCGAGGGCACCGCCGCCGTCGCCTCTTCGGCTGCCGCCGGAGGCAACGGCTCCACGACCTTCGTCACTTCGGGGCACCCGGGCTGCGAAGCGCCATGCCATCTCCGGTCACCCGCGCGTCCACCTTCGTGCGCGTCCCCTCCAGCGTCACCGCGCCCGTCACCGCCAGGTGCACGGCCAGGGGATACAGCCGGTGCTCCTCCGCGAGGATGCGCGCGCTCAGGCTCGCCTCGTCATCGTCCGGCAGCACGGGCACCGCCGCCTGCGCGATGATGGGGCCCGTGTCCGTGCCCGCGTCCACGTAGTGCACCGTGCACCCGGCCACCTTCACGCCGCGCTCCAGCGCCTGCTTTTGCGCGTGCAGGCCCGGGAACGCGGGCAGCAGGGAAGGGTGGATGTTCAGCACGCGCCCCGGGAAGCGCTTCAGGAAGTCCGCGCTCACCAGCCGCATGAAGCCCGCCAGGCACACCCACTCGACGCGCGCATCCGCCAGCACGCCGAGCACCGCCGCCTCGAAGTCCGCCTTCGACCCGAAGCCCTTGTGGTCCACCACCTCCGCGCGCACGCCCGCCTTCCGGGCGCGCTCCAGCGCGAACGCCGTGGGCACGTTGGACAGCACGCACGCCACCTCGGCCGGGTAGTCCGCCCGCGCGGCCGCGTCGAGCAGCGCCTGCAGGTTGCTCCCGCTGCCGCTGACGAGCACCCCCAGCCGCGCCCGCCGCGCGCTCATGGCTCGATGACCGCCGTGGCCTCGCCCTGGCCCGCCTCCACCCGGCCCACCTCGGACGCCTCCACGCCCCGGGCGCGCAGCACCTCCAGCGCCTTCGCCACGTCCTCCTTCGCCACCACCACGATGAGGCCCAGGCCCATGTTGAACGTGCTGAACATCTCGTCGCGCGCCACGCCGCCCGTCTTCGCGATGAGGTCGAAGATGGCCGGCTTCTTCCACGCGGACTCGCTCAGCACCGCGCGCGTCCCGTCCGGCAGGCACCGGGGCAGGTTGCCCGGGATGCCGCTGCCGGTGATGTGCGCCATGCCCTTCACCTTCACCGCCTGGCACAGCGCGAGCGCGTCCTTCACGTAGATGCGCGTGGGCTCCAGGAGCGCGTCCCCCAGCGGCCGGTCCAGCCCCGGCGG
>JAFADT010000141.1 GCA_023424585.1 Pseudomonadota bacterium | reverse complement strand
CTGCACCGGGGTGCGCTCCGGCGCCACCCAGCCCGGCGCGTCCTTCACCTGGCGGATGACCTGCTCCACGTTGCGCTCGGCCACCGCCGCGATGCTGGAGGACGGGTTGACGCCCACGCCCACCGGGAGCGCCGCGCCGTCCATGACGTACAGGCCGGGATGGCCGTGCACCTCGCCGTGAGGATCGAGCACGCCGTACGCGGGCTCCTCCGCCATCGTGCAGCCACCCAGGTTGTGCACGGACACCGGCAGGTGCAGCCGCTCCCAGAGCGGGTTGTAGGCGGCGCGCGTGCCCAGCGCGCGGGCCACGTCCTCGCAGAGCTGCTCCTGCGTGCGGTAGAGCGGCAGGTTCGCGGGCACGTCCCACTGCACCTGGAGCTCGCGGGTGAGGGGGGACAGCGTCAGCCGGCCGTTGGACTTGTCCCGGCCCATGGCCAGGAACACGGCCTGGAAGCGGCCGCGCTCGTTCTCGATGGAGGCCATCTCCTTGGAGCGCGTGCGCAGCACCTTCACCAGCTCGCGCTGGAGCAGGTCCGCCGGGAGCGTCATCGCGCGGTCGGGGTCCATGGCCATCATCAGCCCCGCCGCCTGCACCGGGTGCCCGCCCTCCTGGAAGAGGAACCAGGTCTTGTCCTTGCCCTCCCCTTCATCCACCACCATGCCGGTGGTGATGGTGGGGCCCACCGCCGGGTCCCACGGCTCCTTCGTGTCGAAGGCGAAGGCGAGGAAGTCCCCGTTGGCCGAGTAGCGCGACCCCAGCCGCGCGCTCAGGTCCGGCAGCGTGCCGAGCACGTCGCGGTTGCGCAGCAACAGCTCCGTGGTGTTCACCGCGCCCGCGCACAGGAAGACGCGGCGGGCGTCCACGGTGCGCTGCATGCCGGCGTTCGCGTGGTCGGTGAAGGTGACGCGGTAGCCCGGCGACAGGGGCTCGATGCGGGTGACCTCCGCCTGGGTGGTGACCTCCGCGCCGCGCTGCTCCGCGACGGCCAGGTAGTTCAGGTCCAGGGTGTTCTTCGCGCGGCGGTTGCAGCCGATGTCGCACTCGCCGCAGTAGCTGCAGCCCTCCTGGAGCACGCCGAACTTGTTGGGCAGGGGCTCGCCCGCGGGGGCGAAGCGCACGGCGAGGTTCGGGTAGAAGAACTGCGCCTCGCGGCCCAGCTTCCTCGCCACCTCCTGCATCCGCTTCGTCTTGGGCGGCAGGCCGCGCGCGGAGGCCGTGATGGGCTGCACGTCCAGCATGTGCGCGACCAGGTCGTAGTACGGATCCAACGCCTCCCGGCTGTAGCCCTCCGGCCACCCCGACGCGAAGACGTCCGGCGGCGGGCGCAGGTGCACGTTGGCGTAGATGAGCGAGCCGCCGCCGTACCCCGCCGCCTGCACGACGCTCATCCCCTTCAGGAGCTTGATGTCGAAGAGCCCCTGCCGGTGCTGCCACAGCCAGCCGTTGCGAGGGTCCTCGAAGTCGCGCGGGAAGCTGCCCTTCGGGTAGCGGAGGCCACGTTCGAGCACGCGCACGGACAGCCCCGCCTGCGCGAGCCGACAGGCCGCCACCGCGCCGCCAAACCCCGTGCCGATGACCAGGGCGTCGTATGCCGGTGCCATGTTCCCCCTCGGGTGCGATCCCTGGGGAGCAGGGATCCGGAAGCGCGACCCGGGAACGTCCAGGAAAGGACGGACCTGACTCTACAACGGGTGGCCCCCGTTTCCTTGAGGCCCCACCCCCTCCGCGGATCAGCATTTTTCGCTCTGGAGGCAGGCATTCCCCGAACAGCGTGTATCCACCGGCGCCCAACCCGCTGGAGGCCCTTGGCGGACAGCGTCACGCGGCATCCCGGCGAGTGACACGAGGGGGACGGCGAGGGAGCTGTTCCCGGGGAGTACGGGGAAACCCGCGTTGCCTGCTGGACGAGCGGACGGAGGGCTGCCCCTCGGGGCACGCGACGGCGCCCCAGGTCTCGCTGTACTGTCTAGAAAATCTAGATTTGCAATGAAGACTCGAAAAATTCCGGAGACGGGGGCACACCGGGCGCTGACGGAGCAGGAGGTGCCTGCGGCATTGGCATCGACGGGGCCGAAGGCGGATCCGCTGTTGGGGGCGCAGCTGGGCGAGTTCATCGTCCAGGAGCGCATTGGCGCGGGCGGGATGGGGGTGGTGTACCGGGCGGAGCACCCCATCATCGGCAAGCAGGCCGCGGTGAAGGTGCTGCGCGCGGAGCTGGTGTCCGCGGAGCAGCAGCAGCGGCTGGTGGTGGAGGCGCGGGCGGCGAACGCCATCGGCCACCCGGGCATCCTGGACATCTTCAACTTCGGGACGCTGCCGGACGGCCGGCCGTACGTGGTGATGGAGCTGCTCCAGGGCCAGTCGCTCGCGGCCGTGCTGCGCGCGAGAGGTCCGCTGGACGTGGGGACCTCGGTCTGGGTGTTGGATCAGATCCTCTCGCCGCTGGGGGCGGCGCACCGGGCGGGCGTGGTGCACCGGGATCTGAAGCCGGCGAACGTGTTCATGGTGGAGCGGCCGGACGCGGCGCCCATGCTCAAGCTGGTCGACTTCGGCATCGCCAAGGTGCTGCAGTCGAGCGAGGGGCTGACCCACACGGACGGCTCGGTGCTGGGGACGCCGGACTTCATGGCCCCGGAGCAGATCCGCGGCGGCACGGTGGGGCCGGCCACGGACCTGTACGCGCTGGGCGTGATGGCGTTCCAGCTGCTCACGGGCGCGAAGCCGTTCCAGGGTGAGAGCGTGCAGATGCTGTTCGCGCACGTCGAGCAGACGCCGCCGCCGCCCTCGTCGAGGATGGGCGGCATCCCTCCGGAGTTGGACGCGCTGGTGCTCCAGTTGCTGGAGAAGGATCCGGCGAAGCGGCCCGCCTCCGCGGAGGCCGTGCGTCAGCGGTTGAAGGCGCTGTCGCTGGAGCGGGCTCCCGGGGGGCTGGTGCCTTCCGCGCCGATGGAGGCGAAGCGCGACGAGCCCACGGCTCCCACGGCGCCACGGCCACCGGGGCTCGCGGCGATGCTCTCGGCCCGCCGGCGGGGGGTGCCGTTCGCGGCGGCGGCGAGCGCGGGGTTGGTGCTCCTGGGCACCGGGCTCTGGTGGCTGGCACGGCCCACGGAGACACCTCCGACGATGGAGGAGCGGCTCCCCACGCCGCCCCCTCCCATGGTGACAGCGCCGGCTCCAGCGCCAGCTCCAGTGGAGCCAGCCCCTGCTCCCGTCGTGGAGCCCGAGCCCGTGCCGGTGGAGCATGCCGGAACGGAAGCGGAGCCGGAGCCAGAGCCGGAAGTGAGGGCCTCGGGACACGCTTCGCTGCCGCTCACGACGGCGTCCGCGAAGAAGCTGGCGCGGCGGCTGGCGGGATTGTCCAGGCAGCTGCGCGCGCGAGCGAAGGACGTGGACGCGGAGGGCGCGCTGCGGAGCAAGCTGATCCAGCAGTACCGGGCCGCCGCGGACGCGAAGACCGACGCGGAGCGCGCGCGGATCCACGTGGCGCTGGATGGCTTCGAGAAGGCGCTGGCCGAGCGCATCGCGGAGCATGACGCGCCGCCCGCGCCGATCGTCCCGGAGCTGCCCAAGGTCCCGCCGCTCGCGCTGCCCACGCTGCTGGCGCTGCCTCGGACCAACGCGTCCGAACAACGCCTGGCCCAGCGCTTGGACAAGCTGATCGCGGAGCTGCGCAGGCGCACCCATGGGCAGGACGTCGCGCCGGACCTGACGCGGAAGCTGATGAGCCTCTACACCCAGGCGGCGCAGACGACCACGGCCACCGAGCGCACGGAGGTCCATCAGGCGCTGGATGCGTGGCAGGCGCAGTTGAACGCCCGCCTCCCGAAGTGAGCAGGGAGCCCGGCCCCCGCCGGTCCCTGCCTCGTTCGTCCTCGGAGCACGGGATTCTCCGAGCAGCGTGGATATAACGGCGGGCGAGCGGGCAGGTGGCTCGCCTGGACACGCGACGGCATCGCCTCGGCCCGGTACCATCGGTGCGCGATGGGCGCTTCCATGACGACGGGCGATTGCCAGAGGCGGAGGAACGCGAGGTGGTGACGGACGAAGAACTCCCGGCGGCTCTGGCGGCGATGCCGCCGTCGGTGGATCCGCTGGTGGGGTCGAAGATCGGCGAGTTCGTCATCCAGGAGCGCGTGGGTGCGGGCGGGATGGGGGTCGTCTACCGGGCGGAGCACCCGCTGATCGGCAAGCACGCGGCCATCAAGGTGATGCGCGCGGAGCTGGTCTCCCCGGAGCAGGAGCAGCGGCTGCTGGTGGAGGCGCGGGCGGTGAACGCCATCCGGCATCCGGGCGTGCTGGACATCTTCAACTTCGGGACGCTGCCGGACTGCCGGCCGTACGTGGTGATGGAGCTGCTCCAGGGCCAGTCGCTCGCGGACCGGATGCGCGAGCAGGACCGGATGGACGTGGGGACCACGGCCTGGGTGTTGGATCAGGTCCTGGCCGCGCTGGGCGCCGCGCACCGGGCGGGAGTGGTGCACCGGGACCTGAAGCCCGCGAACGTGTTCCTGATGGAGCAGCCGGACGCGGCGCCGCTGATCAAGCTGGTGGACTTCGGCATCGCCAAGGTGATGCAGGCCCAGGACGCGCTGGCGCGGGCGGACGGCTCCACGCTGGGGACGCCGGACTTCATGGCCCCGGAGCAGATCCGCGGCGGCGAGGTGGGCCCGGCCGTGGACCTGTACGCGCTGGGCGTGATGGCGTTCCAGATGCTCACGGGCACCCGGCCGTTCCAGGGCGACAACGTGCAGGTGATGTTCGCGCACGTGGAGCAGGTCCCTCCGCGGGTGTCATCGCGGGTGGAGGGGATCCCGCCGGAGCTCGATGACCTGGTGCTCCAGTTGATGGAAAAGGAGCCCGCCAGGAGGCCCGCGTCCGCGGCGGCCGTGCGGCTGAAGCTCCGGGGGCTGGCGCGACCGCCGGCGCCATCCGGGGGCCCTGAGGCGGAGGCGGCGGTGAGGCAGGAGGCGGAAGCGCCGCCGGGTGTCGCATCGCAGGCAGCCCCGGAGGTGCCGGCATCGCAGGCAGCCCCGGAGGTGCCCAAGCGGGAAGAGCCCACGGCCCTCGTGGCGCCGCCCCCCCCGGTGGCCGTGCCGGGTCACCCGAGGGCCGTGTCCCTCGCGGTGGCGGCGGTCTCCGGGGTGGCGCTGCTGGGGGTGGGTTACTGGTGGGGGGCACAGGCGGGGAAGGCGGAGCTGGCGCTCGCGCCACCGCGACCTCCCGAGCCGGTGATGGTGGACGCGAGGCCCGCGCCTCCGGTGGCGGCCCCCCCGCCGCTCACTGCGACGCAGCCCCCGGTCGAGGAGCCGCCCGAGGAGCTCGCAACGCCCTCCGGAGAGGAAGCCCCTGCGGAAGCGGAGACCGCGACCCAGGCGAAGTCCACGAAGTTGCCACCGCTGCCGACGGGGACTGCCGCCGAGAAGAAGCTGGAGCAGCGGCTGGCAGGGCTCTTCAAGCTCCAGCTGGCGAGGGCGAAGGACGTGGACGCGGAGGGTGCGCTGCGCGCCAAGCTGATCCAGCAGTACCGGGCCGCCGCGGACGCGAAGACCGACGCGGAACGCGCGAGGATCCACGCCGCGCTGGATGACATCGAGAAGGAGCTGACCCAGCGCATCGCGCTGCACGACGCGCCCCCGGCGCCCGTCGCGGTCGTCGCCGCCCCGGCGGCGCCACGACCGCCCCAGGTCCCGGCGCTCGTGATTCCCAAGCTCCCCACCCTGCCCCAGGGCAATGCCTCCGAGCAGCGGCTGGCCCAGCGCATGGACAAGCTGGTGGCGGAGCTGCGCAAGCGCACCCAGAACCAGGACCTCGCGCCGGAACTGACGAAGCAGCTGGTGGACCTCTACACCGAGGCCGCGAAGGCCCAGACCGCCACCGAGCGCATGGAGCTCCATCAGGCGCTGGATGCGTGGCAGGGGCGGTTGACGGTACGGTTCCCGCCCTGAGCGGAGTGGGCCTCGGGCAAGGCGACCATGGCGCGGTGGAAGAAGCAGGCCGCCGCCGTGCTCGCGAAGGCCCCCCGGCCCGAGGAGTAATGCACGGCGGCCGTGAGGCCCTTCGCCACGCGCCTCCAGAACAGAGGGCCCTCGCGAGCGCGAGAGGCCCCCATCATCCGTTCACTCAACGAGCCTCACAAAGCCTGGGTGCGCGCCAGGAGCGATTGAGGGTGCGTTTCCCGAAGTAGACCGGCGCCAATCCCTGGCGTGTATGTTCTTACATCCTGGAAGTCATTACCGACCCATCCCACTCATCCCTTGCCAGTGGGATGTTTGGAATCAGGGGAAGGCGCAGCTATGGTCCACGTGAACTCCTCTCATGAAAACCCACCGTCCTTCCAATCCCGACGGGGCGACGTTCACCCTGAGGAAGACCGCGTCGGCGGAGACCGCGCCTCTCGTGGATCCGCTGCTCTCGTCACAGATTGGTGACTTCACCGTCGAGGAGAGGATCGGCGCCGGAGGAATGGGGGTCGTCTACCGGGCCACGCACTCCCTCATTGGCAAACAGGCCGCCATCAAGGTGTTGCGCGCGGACCTCGTCTCCCCGCGAGTGCATGAACGGCTGCTCGTGGAAGCCCGAGCTGTCAACGCAATCCGCCCCCCCGGCATCATCGACATCTTCGGCTTTGGCACGCTCCCGGATGAGCGCCCCTACGTCATCATGGAGTTGTTCCAGGGACGGGCGCTCTCCGACTTCGTTCGCTCGAAGCGCCCCATGAGCCTGGAGTCCGTCGTCTGGGTCATGGACCAGATGCTCTCCGCGCTTGGCTCCGCGCACCGTGCGGGGGTGGTGCACCGCGACCTGAAGCCTCCCAACGTCTTCATCGTCGAAACGCCGGTGATTCCAACCACCGTGAAGCTGGTCGATTTCGGCATCGCGAAGTTGATGGAGTCTCGCGACAAGCCGTTGACGGCGGATGACCTGGTCATCGGCACGCCAGAGTTCATGGCGCCTGAGCAGATCTGCGGCGACACCGTGGGACCGGCGACCGACCTCTACGCCGTGGGCGTGCTGATGTTCCAGTTGCTCACGGGCGAGCGGCCCTTCCAGGGCGAGTCCGTCCAGGTGATGTTCGCGCACCTGGAGCAATCCCCGCCGCTGCCTT
>JAFADT010000984.1 GCA_023424585.1 Pseudomonadota bacterium | reverse complement strand
GTGCTGGTGAGCGAGGCGCTCGCCGCCCGGCTCGCGAGCACCTTCGACTGCCGGCCCGCCGGAGAGCGGCACCTGCCGGGCCCCGGCGGCCGGACGCTCGCGGTGCGCGAGGTGGTGGCCCGCCACGGCAGCCAGTCCGCCTCCTCCGTGGCCCGCACCTCCGAACAGGTGGCCCCCGCCGTCCTGGACTCGCCCGCCTCCCCACCCCAGCCCGGGGCCTTCACGGCCAAGGGGCCCACCTGAGGCCCGCCCTCTCCACGCGCTCTTGAGCCATGCGCCTCATCCTCAACCCAGGCCAGGTGGATGAACGGGTGGTGCTGCTGCCGGAGGGCACCACCACCATCGGCCGCACCGAGGAGAACGGCATCCGCGTGCCGCACCCCAGCCTGTCCCGGCGCCACGCGCGGCTGGAGCGCGCGGGCGGGCGCGTGGTGCTGGTGGACCTGGACAGCAAGAACGGCAGCTTCGTGGGGCCGCACCGCGTGTCGCGCCAGGAGCTGGGCCACGGCCAGTCCTTCCGCTGCGGCGAGGTGTGGTTCCGGCTGGTGTCCCAGGACGCGCCGCTGCCGGACGGCTGGGGCCCGGTGCGCACGCAGCCGCTGGAGACGCGCTTCTCCAGCGGGCCCATGGAGGCGCTGCTCGACACGCGCTCGCCGGACCGCACGCGCGACAAGCTCCAGGTGCTCCTCAAGGTGGGGCAGATCCTCTCCTCGCCGGGCCCGGTGGACGGGCTCCTGGAGCGGGTGCTGCAACTCGTCTTCCAGATATGGGCGGTGGACCGGGCGGCGGTGCTGCTGGCGGACCGGGACACGGGGGCGCTGGCGCCGCGCGTGGCGCGGGGCGCGCTGGGAGGGGCGCTGCCGGAGCGCTTCTACAGCCAGCACATCGTGGACTACGTGCACTCGCGCGGCGTGGCGGCCCTCTTCACGGACGCGCAGGACGACGCGCGGCTCGTGGGCGCGGACTCCGTCTTCCGCCAGTCCATCCGCGCCTCCCTCTGCGTGCCCCTGCGCACGCGCGACACGGTGCTGGGCGTGCTGTACCTGGACAGCCTCAAGCACGGCGGCCTCTTCACCGACGAGGACCTGGAGTTCCTCACCGCGTTCGCCAACCAGGCCGCCATCGCGCTGGACCACGCGCACCTGGCGCGGCGGCTGGAGGAGGAGGCGGTGCTGCGCAACGCCTACCAGCGCTTCTTCCCGCCGGACGTCGTGCGCCAGCTGAAGGCGCTGCGGGGCGTGCCGCTGGAGGTGCGCGAGGCGAACGTCACCATCCTCTTCTCCGACATCACCGGCTTCACCGCCATGTCCTCGCGCCTCAAGCCGCGGCAGGTGGTGGACATGCTCAACGCGTACTTCCCGGTGATGGCGGACGTCGTCTTCCGCCACGAGGGCACGCTGGAGAAGTACATCGGCGACGCGCTGATGGCCGTGTGGGGCGCCCCCTTCGCCCGGCCGGACGACGCGGACCGGGCCGTGCGCGCGGCCGTGGAGATGCAGCGGGCCCTGGCGGACCTCAACGCCCGCTGGCGCGCGGAGGGCGCGCCGGAGCTTCAGGTCCACATCGGCCTCAACTCCGGCCCGGTGGCCGCGGGCAACATCGGCTCGGAGCGCTACCTCCAGTACGCCACCGTGGGGGACGCCACCAACGTCGCGTCCCGCGTGTGCGGCGTCGCGCGCCCGGGCGAGGTGCTGATGACCGAGGCGACGCGCGTCCTCCTGGACGCGGACGCCTTCGCGCTGGAGCCGCTGGAGCCGGTGCGGGTGAAGGGCCGCGACGAGCCCCTGTCCCTCTTCCGCGTGCGCGGCTGACGGCTACTCCGCGTCCTGCCCCAGGCGCTCCGGCTGGAGGAGGATGATCTGTCCGCCCTCGAAGCTGAGCATCCCCTCGCGCACGTAGTAGCGCAGCCACTTGTTGACGCTCTCGCGGGTGACGCCGCACAGGTTGGCCAGCTCCGACTGCGTGAGCTTCGGGGTGATGACCAGCCCCTCGGAGCACGGCTTCCCCTGCGTCTTCGCCAGCTCCAGCAGCACCCGCACCAGCCGGCTGCGCGCGTCCAGGAAGGCCGAGTCGTACACGAGCTGCGTCGTGCGCCGCACCAGCCGGCTCATGTTCGCGAGCAGCGCCAGGCTCACCTGCGGCCGCGTCTCCAGGTAGCGCCGGAAGTCGTCGCGCTGGAGCGTCAGGAGGTGCGCCTCCTCGCGCGCCAGCGCGTCCGTGGAGCGCATCTCCCCGTCCAAGAGGGACAGCTCCCCGAAGGCGTCCCCCCGGTCCAGGAGCGCCAGGGTGATCTCCCGCCCCTCGCTGGAGGACAGCCGGATGGCCACCTGGCCCCGCCGGATGATGAACAGGGCCGTGCCCACGTCTCCCCGGTGGAAGATGACCTCGCCCCGGGCGAAGCGCCGGGGCTGGAGGAGCGACGACATGTTCTCCAGGTCCTCCCGGCCGAGGCTCTCGAACATGGGGATTTCGGCCAGCAGCTGCGCGTAGGACATGAGGGGACCGCCATTCTGCCCGGAATCCCCGGATACAGGTAGGGAACCCTCCCATCCAGGCCCGGCGGACAAGTCCGGCGGGTGTGAACGCCTTCACACCGGGGTTGTGGGCCGCTTCACAGACCGAAACAGGGGGGCCCGGTACTGTTCCTTCATCGCAGCACGGGAAGCAGGGGGGCCCGCGCGGCAGCGATACGGTGAGTGACGGAGTCGGGGGACTTCTTAGCTC
>JAFADT010000874.1 GCA_023424585.1 Pseudomonadota bacterium | reverse complement strand
GGTGAGTTGAGGCTGGCGCCACATGATGCGAGGTTGTACTCGCTTCGCGGTTGGGCTCGGACGGTAGCGGGAGATGCGAAAAATGCTATTGCTGACTTTGATCGGGCTATAGAGCTTGATTGTAGTTGTGGGGCTTATTATTATAATCGTGGATTGGCGTATGAGATGTTGGGGAAGTCGGATTTGGCTCGGGAGAGTTTTCTTGCCTGTGGGCGATTGGCTGTTGAGTCGGGGGATGAGGATTTACTGGATGCGTTGGAGGGCCACATTTCGTTGGATGCACTGAAATGACAAGCCCGGGTCAGCGCATCCCTCGCGCCAACCCGGGCCTCAATCCCATCCAGATGAATCAGCGGCCTACGGCTTCTTCACGTCGTAGGACACCAGTTCCTCCAGGCGTTCCCCTTCCTCGCGGACCTTGCCCACGCCGGGGACCAGCCAGTACCGGCGCTGCTTCTCCTCCTTCACCTCGCCGCTCTTGTTCAGCTTGTCGCGCTGGACCTTGATGGCATTGGTGAAGGTGCCCGCGGGCGTCGTCACCGTGACGTCCTTCTCCAGCACCTTCCAGACGTACTTCGGGTCCTTGCCCTCCGTTCCGCCCGCCGCGTAGGTGATCAGCTCACGCACCTGGTCCTGGTGCTCCCAGGGCACGGACGCAGGTGTCGTCGCCAGGGACTTCATCATCGCCGGGGACCAGGTCGTCGCCTTCGAGGGCAGGCCGTCCAGGACGTCCTCCTCGCGCAGGCGCACCACCAGGCCGTTCGTCAGCTCCAGTTGCCAGGAGTTCTCCTCGTAGACCGTGCCCGACTTCGTGCGGTCCTGCCGGCTGTGGACCTTGACTGCCGTCATCGTCGTGTCCGGCACCGTCTCCGGGCCCTGCACCGTCACCACCTTGTTGAAGACGCCTTCCACGTCGTCGGTGATGCGGTAGGTCCACGTGGAGCCCGCCGTCAGCGGCCAGAGCGTCGTTAGCTCCGTCTCTTGATCCGGCTTCGTGCCGCCGCCCGTGCCGTCCGGATCCACCGCGTTGCCCGGCAGGTCCACCGTGCCGTCCGGGTTCGTCGTGGGGGCTCCCGGATCATTCCCCGTCGGCAGACTGCCTCCGCCGCCACCACAGGCGGCGAACGCTCCGCACGCCGTGAACAGCACCGCCAGCTTCCTGAACTTCATGCCATTTCCTCCCGCGCGCCCTTCGCGCTCACCGCCGTCCACCGCAGGCCCCGCAGGGGCGCCCCTGCCGTCCGCCCCAACGCCGCCGCCAGGCTTCCTGGCTCCGGCTCCTCGACTTCCAGCTCCACCCGCCGCGCGGAGAAGTCCATCGCGCAGCTCTTCACCAGCACGTTGCGCTCCCCCAGCGCCGCCCTCAGCGTGGCCTCCGCGCGCACCAGGTCGTCCGCCTGCGCGGACACCACCAGCCGCTGCTTCGCGTCCTTCGTCGCCACGGCCTTCTTCTCGAACAGGTCCAGCACGAAGAGCAGCGCCGCCACGAACCCCGTGCCCACGCACGCCAGCACCAGGTTCCCGTGGCCGCACGCCATGCCCAGGCCAATCACCAGGAACAGGATGGCCGCGTCCCTCGGGTCCTTCAGCCCCGAGCGGAACCGCACGAACCCGCCCAGGCCCACCAGCCCGAAGGCCTTCGCCACGCTGTTGCCGATCACCGCCGTGATCACCGCCGCCGCCGCGCAGAGCAGAATCTGCGCCTGCACCATCTCCACCTTCGGCAGCGGCTTGCCCGTTACCATCCGCCACGGCCTCGACGACAACAGCGCCCCAATCAGCGCCGCCGCCACCAGCCGGGGGAGGATGGACCCCATCGACAGCGCCGACAGCTCCTGCTCCACGTCCTGGAACAGCGCTCCGAACGGACCCTCCATGGGCGTCACGCCTCCTGCCGCCCGGCGTCCACTCCCAGCGTCTCCGCCAGGGCGCGTGCCGGCCGCTGCGCCTGCTCCAGCGCCCGCGCGTGCGCCACCACCGCGTACGCGTTGCGCAGCACCGGCAGCTTCCCGGCCTGCTCCTCCAGGATGCGATCCAACAGCGCCCGCGTCTCCGCCACCAGCGGCAGCCCCTTCATCGACGACACCACCGTCGCCGGCCACCGGCGCGCCGCGGCGGCCCGCAGCTTCCACGCGCTCGGCGAGTCCATCCCGTCCACCGAGTCCAGCGCCTCCTTGGTGGACTGCGCACCCCGCTCACGCATCGCCCAGGCCCGCGGCGTGTCCACGCCCGTCAGCGAGCGCAGCACCAGCTTCAGGGCTCCCTTCTCCAACTGCTCACGCAGCCCCACCGCCACCGGCGTCTCCAGCCCCGTAGTGCTCTTCAGCACCGCCAGCCGGTCGTGCGGGATCAGCGCCTCACGCAGCGCCTCCGCGCGCTCCGTGGCCAGGCCTCCCAGGCTGCGCGCCACCTCCGGGTACAGCTTGCGCCGCATGCCCGCCTCGCGGACCACCCAGGACTCCTCACCATCCACACCCACCAGGCCCAGCAGCACCGCCGCCAGGTGTCCGTCCTTCAGGCCCCGCTCGCGCAGCGCCCACGCTTCCGGCGAGTCCTGGCGCTTGAGCCCCTCCAGCACCGCCGCCGGCCCCTGCGCGTACAGCCGCTGCCTCAGCGCGTGCGAGCGCGGCGACGAGACGAACCCCAGACCCTCCGCCACGTCCACCGGCACGCTCGCCGCCAGCACCTCGCGCAGCGTCCACGCCGTGTCGTCATCCAGGCCGTTCAGGCTCCGTGCTACCAGCCCCGGCAGCCGCTCCGCGTACGCCACCCGGCGCTGGTGCGCGGGCAGGCCCGGGATGCCGTTGAGCAGCCACGCCGCAAGCTGTGGCTCGCGCGCCTCCAGGCCGTCCACCGCCTGGAAGAAGCGCTCCTCCACGTCATCCACCGACGCCACGCCCGGCTTCGGTGGCGTGGAGGCGGGGACCAGTCGCTGCACCGGCTGCTCGCGCCCCTCCAGCCGCGCCACCACGGCCTCCACCAGGCGCTGCTCCAGCACTCGCAGCGGCTGATCATTGTTCTCCAGGATGAGCCACCGCGCCGGATTCTTCCGGGCCTGCGCCAGGAACGCCTCGCGCACGCGCACCGCCAGCCCCGCGCCCACCAGGCCCTTGCGGCTGTCCGCGTCGTTCACCTTGCCGCTCTGCACCTTGCCCAGCCGCTTGCGCAGCCGCGCGAGGTCGGGGTCGACGTCCACCAGGATGACCAGGTCCGGCCACAGCCCCTGCGACGCCAGCTCGCACGCGGGCAGGAGCTGCTCCTCCTCCAGGCCCCTTCCGCCGCCCGTCAGCGCGAGCTGCGAGTAGAGATAACGGTCGGAAATGCACACCTCGCCGCGCTTCAGCGCGGGCGCGATGACCTCCTCCAACTGCTGCGCGTCGCGGGCCAGGTTGAGGAAGAACTCCGCGCGCGGGCCCATCTCCAGGAGCTTCGCGTCGCGCGTCAGGTCGCGGATGCGCCGCGCGGTGGGCGACTGCAGCTCGCCTCCCTCGCGCGCGTGCGCGACCTTGTAGCCCAGCCGCTTCAGCCGGGCCGCGAGCAGGTTGGACAGCGTCGTCTTGCCGCTGCCGTCAATGCCTTCGAAATCGATGAACACGGTGCCCTAACCCCCTGCGACCCCAACGCCACCTGTTGTGAAGGCATGCACCCGCGCCATGCCCTCCGCGAACTTGCTGTACGCCAGCGCGCCCCCCGGATTGAGGGCCGCCAGCCACTCGGGCAACGACGCCCCGAGGTGCTTCACCTCCACCACCACCCTCGAGTCCTCCCACGCGGGCAGCCCCAGCCGCTCCACCGACAGCGCCGTGGGTGAGAAGGCAAGCTCCGGCGACACCGCGTGGAAGCCGATGTCCCGGTCCACCGTCACGCGCCACTCCCGCGACACCTGGTACACGTGCCGCCGGTACGTCACCGCCAGCACCGGCGTCAGGCTGCCTCCCGCGATGAGCGGCAACAGGCTCACGCCTCCCTTCAGGACCCGGCCCAGCTCCGCGCGCGGCACCCACACGCGACGCTTGCGCGTCAGGCCGCCGCGCTCGCGCTTCACCTCCAGCACCACGCGCTCGCGCCCCGCCGCGCCCACGTCCGGCGAGTACTCCTTCGTCCTCACCTTGAGGCAGTCCTCCGGCGTGAGCAGCGCGCGCCGCGTCAGCGGGTGGCCCGGCTTGTCGAAGTACACCGACACGATGCGCGTGGGCGGCGACAGATAGCCCCCCAGCTCCTGCGACAGCCGCGTGCACACCACCTTGGCGTCGGAGGCGTCCAGCACCCGCTTGAACTCACGCCGCAGCTTCGTCACTTCGCCTTCCGCGAATGAGATCGGATCCACGGGTCTCCTCACCGGAAGCGGGTGGCGAGCTGCACCGACAGCTCGAGCGCGGGCGCCACGTCCCCCGGCCGGAGCGCCCGCTCCGCCTGGACCTGCGCCTTGAAGGAATCCGCCAACAACACGTTGAAGCCCCCCGTCACCGAATGCCCCTGGGCCTGGATGCCGCCCTGCAACTGCAGCGCCTCCGCCCCCACCACCGGCTGCACCGCCCACCCCTCGCGGCCCACCGGCACCGTCCAGTACGCGAGCACCGACTGCGAACGGAACGGCCCCAACGCCAGCCGGCCCGCCGCCGCCTCGCCCGTCACCGACAGCCCCCACAGCGTCACTTCCGCGTCCGCCGCCGTCGCGTACTGCTTCGTCCCGTCAATCACCTGCGTCAGGTACGTGCTCGTGCCCAGCGTGAGGAACTTGAACGGGCGGATGCTCAGCCGCGCGGAGCCGTCCTCGCTCAGGCGCTTCCCCGTCGCGTCCTCGCCGCCCTGGAAGAGGCCCGCGGACAGCTTCAGGCCCCACGCTTCCTTCAGGCGCAGCTCGCCCATGAAGCCCAGGCGCCGGCCGCCCAGGTCGTTCGTCTCCGTGAGGTAGTCCTCCACCAGCCCGCGCTCCTGGAGGGGCAGCCGCCACGCCGACTCCTGCGAGCGCTGGAGGAAGGGCGACTTGAAGCGGCCCGCGTACAGCCGCAGGCGCTTGTCGTCATCCGCCAGCCGCACGAACGCGTCCTTGAGGATCGTCTTGGAGGCGAGATCCGCGCTCACCTCCGCCTCCAGGTTGGACAGCGACGCGGCCACGCCCACGCGCGCGGACTCGATGCCCAGGTCGCGCTCGTACTTCTGGCGCTCGTCGGCGGCGGCCCGCGCGAACACGCGGCCGAACACGCGGATCCGCTGCCGGGGGCCGTCCTTGTCGTCCGCCTTGTCCGCTTCGTCTGGCGCCTCGCCCAGCGTGTCTTCCTTGGGGCCGGTGCGCTTCTTCTTCTTGCCCGGCACCGCCGCGTCCGGCACTGGCGCGCCTGGCTCCGTCACCTGCTCCGGCGTGCCCGAGACCGGCCCCTGCGAGCCGGCCGGCATCGCCTGCGCCACCGCGCCGCCCAGCGCTTCCTCCGACTCGCCCTCCGGCTCCTTCTCGTCGTCGTCTCCGGAGACCTGGAGCGGCTGATCCGCGCCCTCCGCCGCCGCGTCCTCGTCCGGCTCTGGCGCCGCGCCCGCGACCGCCGGCAGGCCCAGGAGGACCGCGACGAGCAGTCCCCGCCGCCACCCCTTCTCCTCCAGTCCCTTCCCGCCCATGCCCGATGTCTCCCCGCCCCGGAAATGCCCACGCCCATCGACCTGCTGCCTGCCCCCCCGTGCAACCCCGGTGCCCAGGGCAGGGACGTGCACTGCAGGACATCCAGGAGTGGCGCACGGGACGGGTGCCCCGTGACGTGGCCGTGACGAGACCCAACGTGGGAAGGTTTTTTCCCTCCCGCGCTGGGACAAGGCTGTAACGCTGGACTGTAAGAAGGGCGGTGTTACCGATCAGCGGGCGGGTCCACCGGCGGCACGGTGGGCGCTGGAGTCGCCGCGGTTTCAGGCCGGGGCGGATCGGTCTCCCGGGGCAGGGCGGCGGCGGGCTCCACCGGCGAGGTTTCCGGAGCCGCGGCTGGTGCGGGCGAGGTTTCCGGAAGCGCAGGCTCCATGCGGGAGGCTTCCAGCGCGGCGGTTCGCTCGGGTGCGGCTTGCGGAAGCGCTGGCTCCATGCGGGTGGCTTCCAGCGCGGCGGTCTGCGCGGGTGCGGCTTCCGGAACCGCAGGCTCCATGCGGGAGGCTTCCAGCGCGGCGGCCTGCGCGGGTGCGGCTTCTGGAACCGCAGCCGGCGCGGGCGAGGTTTCCGGAGCCGCGGCCTGCGCGGGTGCAGCTTCCAGAACCGCGGCCTGCTGTGCGGGCGCGGCTCCCTCGGGTGCTGGAGTCGCGGCAGCGGACTCCGTGGGCGCGGCCTCCGGAGGCGGGGCCTGGGGCAGGGGAGGGATGGGGTGCTCCGGCGTCACCCCTCGCCGCGTGACGGCGTACAGCACCCGCGCCAGCAGCAGCCCTCCGGCGATGGCCATCAGGATGCGCCAGACCCAGGGTGGAACCGGGGGCTTGCTCACGGTGAACCGCGCGTGCGCCGTCTTGGGGCGGGTGGTGAGGAAGCGCACGTCCACGTCCCACGCGCCGGCCTCGTCGGGGACGAACTCGGTGCTCCAGCCCACGGCGTCGCGCGTCAGCGTGCGCGTCACCTGGCCGGGCACGCCCTCGCGGGAGAACGCGACCGTGACGGCGCCCCGGAACGGCGGGCCCTGGAGGTTTCCCACCGACAGTGTCAGCCGCAGCGGCTCTCCAGGGCGGATGACCGCCGGGGTGAGGACGCCCTGGAGCTGGTCCTCCGCGTCCCGCCAGGACAGGGAGAGCAGCTCTCCCTTGCGCTCCACCTTGATCTGATCCGGCGCGGGGGCCGCGGCGGCATGCAGGGCCAGCAGGCAGGTCGCGACGACCCACCCCAGTGCGGCGTCCTTGCGGCTTTGCCTCATGGGCCGCTGTCCCCTAAGATGCGCTGCCCTGTCACCTTCCACTGAGCCCGCTCCCCCCGGGGAGTCCCCGGGATGAACCCTCAAGCCTTCGGGAAATACCAGCTCCTCAAGAAGCTCGCCACGGGCGGCATGGCCGAAGTCTGGCTGGCTCGTCAGTCCGGAATCGAGGGCTTCCAGAAGGAGCTCGTCGTCAAGCGCATCCTCCCGCACCTCGCGGAGGACCGCGAGTTCGTGGAGATGTTCAAGAACGAGGCGCTGATCGCCGCGCGCTTCAACCACCCGAACATCGCGCAGGTCTACGAATTCGGCGAGGCCAACGGCACCTACTACATCGCCATGGAGTTCATCCACGGCGAGGACCTGGGCCGGGTCATGCGCAAGGCCAGCAGCATGAACCAGTGGATCGCCCGTCCGCTGGCCATCCGCATCGTCGCGGCCGCGTGCGAGGGCCTCTACTACGCGCACAGCCGCACGGATGACCGCGGCCAGCCGCTCAACGTGGTCCACCGCGACATCAGCCCGCAGAACATCCTGATCAGCTTCGATGGTTCCGTGAAGCTGGTGGACTTCGGCATCGCGAAGGCGGCGGACCAGGCGTCGATGACGAAGTCCGGCGCCATCAAGGGCAAGTTCGCGTACATGGCGCCCGAGCAGGCCGCGGGCAAGCACCTGGACCGGCGCGCGGACATCTTCGCCATCGGCCTCGTGCTCTACGAGATGCTCACCGGGCACCGGCCGCTCAAGAAGGAATCGGAGCTGGCCACGCTGCAGGCGGCCATGGAGTGCGCCATCCCGTCCCCGTCCGAGGTGGCCGACGTGCCCCGGGACATGGACCACGTGGTGATGCGCGCGCTCGCCAAGAACGCGGACGACCGCTACGACAACGCGCGCGAGTTCCAGACGGCGCTGGAGGAGCTGCTCGTCAACGAGCGCTGGCTGGTCACCCCCGGTCAGATCTCGGAGCTGATGAAGACGCTCTTCGCGGAGCGCCTGGACGAGGAGCGCAAGCAGCAGCAGTTCATGCCCACGGGCGAGGACTCCAACACCTCGCCGCCCCGGCCGCCCCCGGACATGAGCTGGGATGCCCCGCCGGGCGAGTCGCCTTCGCAGTCGCGCGAGCGCTCGCGCGGCGGCGCCACCCGCACGGGGTCCGCGCCCCGCCGCGCGACGGGCATGTCGCCCGCGCTGGCGGAGGACCCGAACGAATACGACGCGCCGTCGCTCACCGGCGTGGAGCCGCAGCCCCGGCGCCGCTCCAGCGTGTCGGAGCCGGTGGCCCGGCGCGGCACGTCCACTAGCAACCCGAACGCGACGCAGATCGCCCGCACCAACTCGCGCTCGGACCTGCGCAGCCAGGCCGTGGACGACGTCCCGCCGCCCCGGCGCACGATGTCGCGCGGCGCTCCGGTGTCGGAGCCGCCCATGCGCTCGCGCTCGGGCGTGCAGCGCATGGACCTGGAGGATGACGAGCGCACGCGCCTGCCGCCTCCGGACGAGGATCTGGAGACGGAGCCCGTCCCCGCGCCTCCGCCGCCGCGCCGCCGCACCAGCAC
>JAFADT010000850.1 GCA_023424585.1 Pseudomonadota bacterium | reverse complement strand
GGCCGCACTCCGACCGGGCGCGCGCGTAGCGCCGGCAGAGGGACTCGCCGTTGATGGTGACGCAGGCGCCGCGCGCGCCCTCCGTGCCGCAGAACTCGGCGAAGCTCTGGGTGCACGGCTCACCAATCAGCGCGGGGTCGAACGCGAAGCCGATGGGCTCCAGCACGGACTGCTCGATGCACAGGCCGTACACGCCGCAGACCGTGCCCGTGGGGCAGCCGGGGACCGCGGCCATCGGGTCGCACGTCTTCAGGCACTGTCGGTCCTCCGAGAGCAGGTCCGTGCACGCGAAGCCCTCCGCGCAGTCCGTCGTCGCCGGGTGGTGGGCGTCCGCCCCGGGCGTGGAGGTGCACGTCGCGCCCTGCGTCTTGGTGCCCTGCGACCTCTCCAGCGTGCCGTCATCCGCCAGGTAGTTGTCCGGCACGCAGGTGTGACCCGGCACGTTCGCCGTCCACGAGCCCTGCCGAGGATCGCAGCCGTTGGGCCGCACCGTGTTCCAGGCCGCGTAGCGGATCCACTTGCACTCGCCGCCCTGCACCACCGCGCTGCCACGGTAGGGCGCGTTGAGCGGCGCCGCGTTCACCGACTCGCGCAGCGTCACGTCGTAGAGCACGCCCACCGTCTGCTGCGGCGACACCTTCAGCGCCAGCAGCAGCGAACCGGAGTCCGCCACGAACAGCTTCTGGCCCGCCGTGTCCGCGTCCTGGTAGCCGTAGACGCACTGCTCGCAGGTGAAGAGGTTGGCGCCACCCGTCGCCAGGTCATGCACGCCCGGCGCCGTGTTCACGTCCAGCCGGACGAACGCCGCGTCCGCCAGCGCCGGGTCCCCCAGGCCATTGAACGTGCCCTGGAAGGTCGGCTGGCCGCCGTACATCACGGGCGTCAGTTGAACGCCGTTCGCCAGCTCGCCCATGGTGATCTCGGTACACCCGGCGGGTGGGGTGAGGGAGTGCGCCTGCTGGCGCAGGACCTCCGCCTGCTCCTCCTGGCCGGCGGCCTCCTGCTGGGGCTCCACGGCACAGCCCGTCAGCGCCAGCAGGGACACCACGGCACTCCAACGCCACGCACGAAACCCGAGGCTTCGAGTCGTCATTGTCATTCTCTTGGATTGTGGTTGAGGCTGTCAGGGGGGAGGCAGCCGCTCCGGGAATCCCGGATGGGTGGTGATTACGCGATGCTGTATTGGATTGACAGTCAAATCCGACGTCGCGGTGTGACTGTTGTTGCCATTGCATCCATTGTGCTTGGGATGGATCCGGGCCGGGGAAATCTCAAGGCGTGAGTCCTGGCGCCCGGCGCCGCCACCCGTTCACCTATCACCGGGGGCTGACACGCCCTGCGCCAGGGCGCGGCCGCTCCAGGTTGTGGGAAAACAAGCTCCTCGCGACCTATTGCTTCGGGCTTCGTTCCCTCAAGGCCTTGCATGGGTCGTCTTCCGGCATGGCCGGCGTGAACCACACGTAGTCGTAGGGCAGGGTGGAGGCGCCCGCGATGGCCGCGTAGTCCCGTGGCTCCAGCGCCTCTGGCGACACCTCCAGCAGCGCCACGCTCAGCACCGGGGCGTCCTTCGCGCGGCGCTCCAGGTGCGCGGGGACGCCGCGGTCCTCGCGGATGTGGCCGTTGCCGGTGATGAGCACCGCGCCGTCCGCCGGTACGGTCTCCAGCAGCCGGTCCGCCATCATCGCGTCGCGCGCCCGCTGGGCCAGCGCCATGGGCTCCAGCATCTCCCGCGGGAGCTGTCCGCAGTGCGAGCGGTCCAGCTCCTCGCGCACGGCCTGCGCCTCCGCTTCCGGCACGGGGGCGTCCAGGCCCAGGCGCGAGCGCAGCTCGGAAGGGAGCGCCTCGGGGCCCTTCATCACCAGCGCGCGCACCTGCGCGCGGGGCAGGTTGGCGGCGACAATGGGCAGGTGCGCCTGGAGGCCCGCGGAGAACACGGGTTCGTAGAGGCGGAAGGCGGGCCAGCCGCTGCTCGCCCAGTCCACCGCCCTCGCCAGTCCCTCCGCGTCCTCCGGATGCGCCTTCAACGCCGCGTCCACGGCGGGCTGCTGCGTGATGTCCAGCATCTCGAAGGCGAGCGCGGGGTGCTGGCCGGAGGCCGTCCGCGCGCGCACCAGCTCCGCCTGGAGCCGGTGATGATCCGGGTGGTCATGCCGTTCACCCAGGAGCACGAAGCGCGCGGGCACCACCGCCGCGCGCAGGGCGCCCTCGTCCACGAAGCGGCCCGCCGCCACGTCCCAGATGCGCCCCACCAGCGGGTGGTCCCGGTACAGCGTCGTGGCCCACTCCCGCGCGGGAGGAGGGGAGGGCTGCGGCTGCCTGCTGGCGCAGCTGGTGGACAGCGCGAGGACGAGGACGAAGGGGGTTCGCGTCATCCCGCCATCTCACCCGGCCCGCGCCGGGATTGCCCGTGGGAAATGGACCGGGACCGCACTCGTGGACAGGGAATGTCTGCCTTTGACGGGCGCGGACCCGGGCGCCCGCATGGCCGCCCCCATGGAAGAGCGACGGGCGGCCCGCGCTCCACCGGGTGGCGAAGTCCTGCTCGGTAGGCGACGGAAGGGGCCGGCCGGTCGGACTTCGGCGTTGAAGTGGGGGGAGCTGCTCGATACGTCCACCCCAGGACCCCTCACCCACGCGTCGCACACACCCCAAGCCCCCTCATCCCTTCCGATGAACGACCAGAACACGCCGGGGAACATCGGGGCCGCCCCGTCCCTGGCCGGGTGGCTCGTCACGCTGCGCGAGGGCAGCGAGATGGGACGGCTCATCCTGGAGCGGGACTGGTCCGGGACGCCCCTGGGCCCCCTCACGTCGTGGCCGCCCATCCTGCGGACCCTGGTGAGCATGTGCCTGACGACGCGCTTCCCCATGTTCATCTACTGGGGCCCGGAGCGCGTGCAGCTCTACAACGACGCGGGCATCCCCATCATGGGGGCCAAGCACCCGCACCACGCGCTGGGGCCGCTGCGCGACGTCTTCCCGGAGC